>JAQGOW010000182.1 GCA_028293405.1 Verrucomicrobiales bacterium | reverse complement strand
ACTGGGCAAACCGGCACCTGATTGCACAAAAACTCCGCTACTTGTAGGCCATTCCCCGGATCACCCTTGAACCCCGGTCTGCGCGCCAATTGAAAATCGAGAGAAATCAAACAAGCCTCGTCCAAGTATTTGCCACATTCCGCGATCATCGTCGGCGCCTCATGCCACAACCGCAACGAATAATCCGCCCCCAGTGCCGCCACCGCTTTCCGAAACCCGGCAATCCGGTCATCACTATCTTCCAGGATCAAAATCGTGCGCCGCATTGCTAGAGGTGATAACAAACCAATCGGCCCATGTCAGCGTCCATCTCATCTCTGTGCCTCCGCGCCTCTGTGGTTAATACCGCTTCACGGTTGACAATGCCGTGACGACATGACACCATGTGTGCGTTAGGCGAAGTGTATCTTCGTCTGGAAGCTCTTTGAAAATGGGAAAAACGGCCGAACGCGCCAAATTCCAACACCGACCCCAAATATGACCAATTATGACCAAATCGGACCAAAAATAAAAAAATCGAGGACGACAGCCCAAGCGCCATCCGCGGCTAACCGCGGTTAACCGCAGTTAACCGCACCTAATTTAAAATTGTTCTCCCAAATCCGTGTTCAGTCTGTGTTCCATCCGTGGCTAAAAAACGCGGCCCAGAACTTCCAATTGACGCCCCCTAATGATTTGCTACGCTTTGTGCCGTGACGCATTTTGCTCGATTTTACTTTACCAGCCTGTCGGCTTCGCGCCTGACGCTGCTTTAGAGATTTGATTTCCTAAACAGCCCCGACGCGAATGTCGGGGCTTTTTTATTAATTGCCCAAAACAAACTAACTATCGCGAATTATGATTATTGTCCTGAAGCCGAACATCTCGAAAAAAGACGAGAACGAAGTCCTGAAGGAAATCAAAAAGCTCGGCTACAAACCGCACGTCATGCGCGGCGTTGAGCGCACCGTCGTCGGCGCAATTGGCGACGAACGCACGCACACGTCCCTCGAAGTCCTCGGCTCATGGGCCCAGGTCGAGAGCGTCATGCCCGTGCAAAAGAAATACAAACTCGTCAGCCGCGAAGCGCACAAATCGACCTCCATCATTAAAGTCGGCAAACAAATCATCGGCGGCAAAAAACTGCAGATCATGGCCGGCCCATGCTCCGTTGAAGACGAAGTGCAGTTGATGAAAACCGCGCACGCCGTCGCCAAAGCCGGCGCGACCATCCTCCGCGGCGGCGCCTTCAAACCGCGCACCTCGCCCTACGAATTCCAAGGCCTGGGCGAAAAAGGCTTGAAGCTCCTCGCCAAAGCCCGTCGCGAAACCGGCCTCTACGTCATCACCGAATTGCTGTCCGAAGCTCACGCCGAACTCGTCGCTGAATACAGCGACATCCTCCAAATCGGCGCGCGCAACGCCCAGAATTTCCAACTCCTTATCGCCGCCGCCAAGACCGGCAAACCCGTCCTGCTCAAGCGCGGCCTTTCGATGAGAATTGAAGAATGGCTTTTAGCTGGTGAATACGTGTTGTCCAACAACAACCCGAACCTGATGTTCTGCGAACGCGGCATCCGGACGTTCGAGACCTACACCCGCAACACGCTTGATCTCTCGACCATTCCGATCATCAAAAAAGAATCGCACTGCCCGATGGTCATCGATCCGAGCCTGGGCGCAGGCCGAGCCGACCTCGTCGTCGCGATGTGCTATGGTGCTGTCGCTATGGGTGCCGACGCTCTCTTGATCGAAGTCCATCCGAACCCTGCCGAAGCATGGAGCGACGGCGCACAACAATTGTCCTTGGAAGGCTTCGCGAAATTGATGGAAGAGCTCAAGCCCTTCATCGCCGCCGCCGGCCGGGAATAAGGTAAGTCGCGCCGTTTACGTCGCAGCTTGCCAATCGACAACTTTGAGTTGAACGGACCGACGTCCGTTGAACTCATTGATGAGCGGAGTAAACGCGAGGTCAAATCGCACCTTGGGCAATGGCGCGTCGCCGCAGTTAAACCAAACTGCTTCGACCATCCTGAACCCATCAGTCACGCGAAATTTCACGTGCTGTTGCTCTTTGCCCATCCGCTGCGGCGGTTGTTGGTGCGAAAGGCCGCGAATGCAAAATCGGATTTGCGGATTGGATTGCCCACAAGGCTGAAGCCGCTCGAGCGTGACGATGTTTTCCATCGTCATGTCACTCAGCGCAATCTCGGCATCGATGCGCAATGAAGGTTGTAGATGCTCCGGTTTAAGTTGTGCCTTCGCGACCTCGTTCAATCGTGCGCGCAGCAAGTCAACGTTCGCCGCCTCAACCGTAATACCGGCGGCCATGGCGTGACCGCCGTGACGAACGAGCAAATCACTGCACTCGCGCAGACCAGCCGCGAGGTCGAAACCATCGATACTGCGACCCGACCCGCGAAATTGCCCTGCATCACCACCGAGAATCAAAGTGGGCCGATGAAACATTTGCACAACTCGCGAAGCAACAATGCCGACAACGCCGATGTGCCATGAGTCCCGCGCCTCAACGATAACGTAATCCGTCTCGGGATTAAACCGCGCCTTCGCCGCTGTAATCGCTTCGCTCGCAATGCCGCGCTCGAGGTTCTGTCGCTCACGATTGTGCGTATCAAGCGCACAGGCAATCGTGCCTGCCGTGCCGACATCATTCGACAGCAGTAACCTCAACGCGTCTTCCGCCGTCTCCAATCTTCCGGCGGCGTTGAGTCGCGGCGCGAGTTGGTAACCGACTTCAAACGCACTAATAGTTTCCGGACAACGCGCAAAAGTTTTGAGTGCAATAAGCCCTGAGCGTGGCGTCTCGGTAAGGTGCTTGAGGCCAGTGCAAGCGAAAATGCGGTTCTCGCCGGTGAGTGGAACGAGGTCCGCAATCGTGCCGAGTGCAACCAGGTCTAGGAAGTTTTTCAGATCAAAGTTGCTCGCGATTGAGACATTTTCCTCGCGCAATTTCTTGACCAGTGCGTGCGCGAGTTTGAAGGCGAGACCAACCGAGCAAAGCTCTCGAAAACACGGTTCAGTGGCCGAGGCCAGTTGCGGGTTCACCAACGCTGTTGCATTCGGGGCAGGGCTGGAAACTTGATGGTGATCGAGCACGAGTACATCGATCCCGCGCTCGCGCAGATTTTGAATAACCGCGTTCGATGTCGATCCGCAATCGACCGCGAGCACGAGTTTAACGGGAAATTTTTGCAGGCAATTCTCAACCGCTTCGGCGCTGAGTCCGTAGCCTTCGTCGAACCGGTTTGGAAGGTAGTAGTGAACTTTCCAACCAAGCGCCGTGAGCACTTCGACGAGCAACGCAGTCGAGGTGACCCCGTCGACGTCGTAGTCACCAAAAATCACGAGCGATTGATTGGCGTGCCGAGCAGCTAACAGCCGATCAGCCGCAGCGCGCATGTTCGGCAAAAGAAACGGGTCAGCCAGATTCTTGAGTCGTGGTTCGAGAAAAATCGCCGCTTGGTCAACATTCGAAAAACCGCGATTCACCAAACAGCGAGCGAGCAGGGGAGATATCTTGAGAGCGTCGGTGAGTCGACGAGTGACGGCGGCGTCGGCCGTTTGGATGCTCCACCGATACTTCATTTCGCAAGCGAATGTATCAGTTTAAGCATCGTTGCGGAAATGAAACCGAAGAAGAAAACAAAGTAGGCCGTCGTCCACGCCGACGCCGCGTATCCGAGCCAAATCATCACGCCGTCTTCCTCCATCATCGCCACCGCCATCAATACGATCGCGTAACCAGGGAACATATTTGTGAAAGGAACCGGCACCGGCGGAATAGGTAGCGCGAGTAGAAATGCCATCCACGCGATGATCAACCCGTTGATCGCGCGCGGCGCTCGCCACGACATCCACGGTGTGCGGCGCGGTTTGACGATTTTCTCGACGAATCGCAGCAAGCGCACACTTGCCCCCAACACCTTGTTCATCGCCGCCTTCGGCAGGGCCCGGTCACCGACAAACTTTGGGAGTCGCGCCGGTTTGTTGAATGCGTGGGCTAGCGCAAGAACCATTAGCACCACCCCAAGGGCCACGCTGACGCCGGGAAGGTAAACTGAAGGTAACGCCAGCAGGACGAAGACAAGATAGATTCCACGGCCTTCGGTTTGCTCGAGCAAGAAATTGAGCGTGAGTTTGTCGCGTGCCGATTCGTGTTGGAGGATGGCCTGCAGGCTCGCCGAAAGCGGCTGGTGCTGCTCCATTACGACAGTTGTTGTGGGGGCTTCTGTCGCCATACTGAGATCAATGAAACCAACATGGAGAACGCGATAATCCCAGCGACCACAAGCAGCGAAATGTTGCTGGGAATGTGATGCCATCTCGCGATTAACATTTTGCCGCCAATGAACACCAGCACTACCGACAACCCGAACTTCAAGTAACGAAAATACGAAATCGCGCCTGCCAAAACAAAGTAGAGGGAGCGCAAACCCAAAATCGCAAATACGTTTGAGGTGAAGACAATGAACGTCTTTTCCGTCACCGCAAAGATCGCTGGAATCGAATCAAGCGCGAAAATAAGGTCCGTCGTTTCCACCATCAAGAGGACGAGCGCCAACGGAGTAAGCGCACGTGCCCCATTGATTTTGGTAAAGAATTTTTGGCCTTCGAATTCGTGCGAGACGGGGAAAAACTTTTTCGCCAGGCGAATCACCAGATTTTTTTCTGGATGAACGCCTTGCTCTCCCGCCATGGCCATGCGAATGCCCGTAAACACAAGGAAACCGCCGAAAATATACAAAACCCAATGGAACGTGGTAATCAGCGCACTGCCGATACCAATCATAATGCCGCGCATGAGCAGCGCCCCGACAATTCCCCAGAACAGCACGCGATGTTGCTGTGACGCCGGCACCGCGAAATAACCAAAGATCAACGCCATGACGAACACGTTGTCCATCGAGAGCGAGAGTTCGATCAGATAACCGGTGAGAAAGTCGATTGAATCGTCGTAGCCTCGCCACGACAATAATCCGCGCGCGAAAAGCAGGGCCATCAAAAACCAAATGCCGCTCCACAGAAGGGCTTCTTTAAATCGAACGACGTGAGCGGACCGATGGAAAACGCCGAGGTCGAGGGCGAGGAAGAAAAGAATCGCGATAACGAAACCAACCCAGTGCCAGGGTGTTATTTGGGTTAAGGCCAGCATTCGTTCAGTTGCAACTTAAACTAAATGCTGAAAACGCAAACTGCAATTCTGTTGACTAAAGTTTTACGTCATTCTGAGAACCGGTCTAAAAACAAAAACGGTGGGAAGCTTGCGCCTGCCACCGTCTGTAAAAGGAGGTTTCTATTACGCTTCCGCACGAACGACGCGTTCGGTGCGGGCGTCGGGTGCAGTTTCGCCAGTCGAAACGGTGGCAGCGGTCTTCGGGCGTTCGCCCTTGTGCCACCAGAGAACCAATGCGCTGGCGATGTAGATACTGGAGTAGGTACCGGTGATGATACCGACGAGGAACGTGAAGGCGAAATCGTTGATGACGCCGCCACCGAAGATGTAGAGCGACAACGTCGCGATGAACACGGTGCCGGAGGTGATGATCGTTCGGCTCAAGGTTTGATTGAGCGCTTTGTTCATCACTTCCTTAAACGAGCCGCGCACGCCGAGTTTCAAGTCTTCTCGGATACGATCGAAGATAACGATCGTGTCATTAATCGAGAAACCGATGATTGTCAGCACCGCCGCGACCATTGGCGCGCTGAGCTGGCGACCGGATACGAAGAAGATACCGAGGGTCATCAACACGTCGTGAACGACAGCGATAACGGCGCCGACTGAGAATGAGAACTCATATCGGAACGCGACGTAGATCAGGATGCCGAAAAGCGACAGGAATGATGCAATCACCGCCGATTTCTGAATTTCAATACCGACCGTGCCGCCGACGTGATCGCTTGCGACCAGTTTGAATTCAGCGTTCGGGAACGATTTGATCAATTGCTGTTCGACAGCCTTCGCTTTGCCATCGGGTGTAACGATCTGGAGCATGTCGTGGTCAGAACCTTTTTGATATTGGATCTGCGATTCACCAGCAATCGGTTCAACGACTTTACGGACGTTTTCAACAGGAATCTTCTCCTTGAACTGCATCGTAATGGAGTCGCCACCGGCGAAGTCGATACCCATGACGTTATGGCCGCGGACAAAAACGCCGTAACCGATACCGCCGACGATAATCAACCAAGAGGTCACGAACGCCGGCAACGCCCAGCGCATGAAATCCCAGTTCGGGTTCTTGATGATGTGGAGCATGCCGATGCGATTGAGCATTCCGCGATCGAACAGGAAGTCGAAAATCAAACGGGTAACAACCAGCGCGGTGAACAAGCTGAGTGCGACACCGATGGTCAATGTGACACCGAAGCCTTTGACTGGACCCGTGCCCAGGTAAATCAGGATGACTGCCGAAATCAGCGTGGTTGTGTGCGAATCGAAAATAGTTCCGAACGCCCTGTCATACGCCGCAGCGACCGCGCCGCGCAATGATTTACCGGTGGCCATTTCTTCGCGCAAACGTTCGTAAATAAGGACGTTGGCGTCGACGGCCATACCCACCGTAAGCACGATACCCGCGATGCCAGGCAAAGTAAGTGTGGTGCCGATCGAGCACATCACCCCGAGGAGGATCACGAGGTTGATCATCATCGCGATAGTCGCGAACATACCGCAGCGGTGATAGTAAACGATCATGAACAGCGCGACGGCAACCGTGCCGATGATCGCTGCCAGAACGCCGCTACGAATTGAGTCTTTACCAAGGGTCGGGTCTACTTGACGAACTTCATCGATCTTGACCGGTGTTTCCAACGGGTTTTCGAGAACGTTCGCAATGGAGATCGCTTCGGCGATGTCGAAGTTACCAGTGATAACACCACGGCCGCCTTCGATTGCGCTTTGAATCGTAGGCGCGGTTTCCAGTTCACCGTCGAGCACAATGGCGAGGCGATCGCCAATATGGTTGCGAGTGAAGTCTCCGAAGCGCTTGGCACCTTCTGAGTCAAATTCAAATTCAATTTCCGGTGCGTTGGAATATTGTTCACGGCTTGGGAATGCGCGTTTGATGAACTTGCCGGTGAGGCCGTTGGCCAAACGTTTTTCGACGAGGAGTGGGCGGTAGCTCAGCGTGCCGTCCGAAGCCTTTTCTTTCATCTTCAAGACCTCGTAACCGGGTTCGATGATGTTTTCCTTGAGCAATTCTTCGCTCTTGGGATGGACGAGGCGGAATTCGAGGTAAGCAGCCTGCTCAATGTTTTTGCGGGCAGTGTCCTGGTCGGCTTGGCTCAAACCGGGCAACTGGATCATAATGTGATTCGCGCCAGACGGTTGAATAACAGGTTCAGCGACGCCGAGACGGTCAACGCGGCGGCGGAGAACTTCCGTCGCTTGCGAGATCAAGCGAGTGCGCTCTTCGTCCTTGGCCATGGCGGTCGTGTTCGTGTCCGCGTGGGTCAAACGATTCGTGTCGAGGCTGACGAGAAACTGCGTTCCGCCCTGGAGGTCAAGACCGAGCTTGATTTTGCCAGCGGCTTTGCGCTGCAAGCGATTGAGGATCGCGTAATTCGGATCCTTCTCTGCTTTTACGTTGTAATACGGGAAGTAAGCTTGAAGATCGTTCGTGCCGACGGCTTCACGCAGCAACCTGAATTCGTCCTGCTTAGCGTTGTTGTCCTTGGCCATTGCGGCCTTGGCATCATCGACAATCCTGGTGAATTTAGGATCCGCGTGTTGGGCTTCCTCCTGAAAAATTTTCACCAACGATTGATTCGTCGGCGGATTCATTTCCCAAACTGACCACGCAACGAGGAATACGATTAACGCCCACCAGAATTTTCTATTTTTCATTGTTTGTAAGTATCAGAGCCGCGCACGTCAGTATGCGGCTTGGTTGTACACCGCTTTCTTACGCGCGCGGCTCTGTTGCCGTGTCGCGCTCGGTAACTTCTGCGATTGCGGATTTCAGAACTTCCAACTTCGTGTCTGCAGAACGTAAAGAAACAGATTTGTCCTTGATGCTCAGCACCACGCCCACAATCCCGCTCGTGGTGATGACCTTGTCACCGGCGCGCAGGCCTTTCAGCAGGTTGTTGTGTTCTTTCGCCTTTTTCTGTTGGGGGCGGATCATGAGCAGATACATCATCACGCCGAAAAGCGCGATCATGCCCACCATTTTAATCATTTCGCCGGTGGGGTTGGGCGCCGTCTGCTGCACTTCGGCGAGCAACGGTGTGAGCGTATTCAATACTTGGGAAAACATTGTTTTAATCGTGCCCCGACACGGGTCGGAGCGAGCCGTTTAATCTATGAATAAGCTTCCAATTAGCAAGCCTAACGTTTGGACAATTCTGCTGTTACTTGCTTACAGTGGGTGCGCCGTTGACGAGCTGAAACTCAGGAACTGACGCCGCAATCAACGTCTTCAGCTTGGCGTAAGCGGCTTCTTCCTGCCCCGGAGCGCAATAAGTCAGGTAACTGATGTAAGCCCAGCGTTCCAATTCGCCCTTCGTAAACATGTGTTCGGCGATGGAAATCATTCGACCGCTGTGTTCGCGCGTGATCTGGCTATCGTTAACAAACCAAAACACGTAGATGCCGCTCAAGGTCATGGGCCGGTTATTGGCACCGCGCACCTCCTGCTGCACCGTCCATTTCATGACGGGTAACTTGTATGACGATTGGCCGTGTGGGATGAGGATGTCGTCGGCGTCCTTTTTCTGAATGTGCCAGCCGTTGCCGGGCAAACAGAATTCCGGTTTGTGAATGCTGGTACGGTCGGATCCCATCAACACGACACTGGCGCTCGCGTGAAAATCTTCGTCTTTGAAATAGAAACGACGTCCATAAGTCGTGTCACCGGGCAAAGAGTGCAACTGCGCTTCGGTAATCGGAATCGGTTGCGATTTGAAATCGAGCACATTCTCCGGCAAAGGAACGCTTTGCTTGGTGTTCGGCTTGCCTTTTTCGTCAAGCAACGGAACAGCCGCAACCTTCACGCCGGGCGCGCCGAGTTTTTGATGCGCACGAAAATAGACCAACGCGGCTGCGCCGAGAATGATCACCAGCATGGCCGCGATGAACGGCGCGGGTGAGCTTTTCAGTGTCACATCGCCACTGTGCGTTCGAGCAACCGTCGGTTGATCCAAGACAGGCGCGCTCATCGAGACACCTCGTTAGAATTACCTTCGGAGGAAAGCGGTTTGTCCTTCCAAAAATGGGTGATGACAAACATCGCGACGATTGCCAAAGCAAACGTAAAAACCCACGCCGTGTCATCCGTTGTTTTCGCAGCTTGAAAACCGAAAGTTTCGCCTCCGACGATCATCGCCAGCACGCGCAGGATGTTGCACAAAAGCGCCATCGGCACCGCCACCATCACAATCGCCGTCCGTTTCCAAGGCGAACGGAAATTCATTGCCGAGTAAATCATCATCATCGCGGAGAGCGCGAGCAGGCTGCGGATGCCACTGCACGCCGCCGCGACTTCGTAGCTGTAACTATGGTTCGGATTGAAAATCTGCGTTCCTTGCCGGGCGACGTCCAGCCCCAGAAGAGTGTGCGCAATCGTCGTGCTCGCCGCTGCCGCCATGATGCGCAGGGGTAAAGTAATTTTCGTGAGAAAATCCAAACTGCTCAACGGCATGCAATACGCGAAAAGCACGAATGGAAAAAACGTCGCTTTCATCCAGCGCCAGCCCCACGTCAAACCGACCAGCGCATATAATCCTGTGAAAAATCCAATAATCGAAATGCGCGGCTGTTGCACGACGTAGCCAATAACGTGCATCGCCACCGCGACAAACAGCAGGCAAACACCCGGCCACCACGCGCGTTGGGGTAGTGCGAGCAAGTCCTTGCGTTTCCACCAAAGCAGACCGAGAACAGCGAAAGGAATCAGCAAACCGTGACTGTCATC
>JAQGOW010000179.1 GCA_028293405.1 Verrucomicrobiales bacterium | reverse complement strand
AGGCGCGATGCTTGAGCCGGTCAACACCGTGCTCAAAGGCATCAAACGATTGAATATATTGCCGGGTGATAATGTGTGTGTCATGGGGCAGGGGCCGATTGGCTTGTTGTTTACAAAAATCCTTTCGTTGCAAGGCATCAATGTGATCGCCACGGATTTGATGACGACGCGATTGAAGCTAGCGGAACAATGGGGCGCCAAGAAAACCTTCAACGCCGGCGACGCTCAATTATTGACGCAGATCCATAAATACCTCGAAGCCGGTCCGTCTGCTCGTAAATCGAAAATCGCAATTCGTAAATCGCCCCGTTCACTTGACGCCGCCATCGTCGCCGTGCCGGCCAATTCCGCCGTTGACCAGGCGTTCCAGCTCGTGCGCGGCTCGGGGCAGGTCTTACTTTTCGCTCATACAAAGCCGGGCGATCCGCACGCGGTGGATCTGTCGAATGTGTGCCTGCACGAAAAAGATTTAATCGGTAGCTACTCGGCAGACTTTCTGCTACAAAAGGAAGTCGCAAAACTAGTATTTTCTGGTCGAATAGACATGGAAAAGCTTGTGACACATCGGTTCCCGCTCAGTGAGACCGCAGCGGCCGTGGGTTTGGCGTCAAAGCCGAGCCCTGAATCGTTAAAAATTGTTGTCAATCAAGCAGCGGTGTCAGTGAATAGCTGACACCAAAGTAAGAAAAAAAAGGCTTTACTTGTCTTGCCAGAGATACGAATAATAAGAGCATATTATTGCAATGAGCCGTTCAAAAAAAAGGTTAAATAACCGGTTGACATGGCGGTTGCAATTTGAGACTCTTGACTCCACACACGGTAACAAAACACCAAATATGAGAACAAAAACACTAGTCCTATCCTCGCTGCTTGGACTGGCAGCATTTCCGCTCGTCGCACAAACCAACGTTTACTCAGTAAACGCCGTTGGTTATGTGCAAACGACCTTCCCGCAAGGTCAATACAAGTTGTTCTGCAATCCGCTGAACACTACCAACAACACGATCGGTAATCTGATCAAAAACGCGCCGGATTTTAGCAATCTTTACAAGTGGAACGGTACAGCCTACCAGACCGCTACCTATGCTAGCTTCCTTGGTGGTTGGGATTTGCCTACGATCACGTTGAATCCGGGTGAAGGTGCTTTCTTCAATTCAAACGGTCCGTTCACGAACACGTTTGTTGGTGAAGTGCTGCAAGGTTCTTTGAGCAACAGCGTTCCTGTTGGTTACGCGATTCGCTCGTCACAAGTTCCTCAAGCTGGTCCGGTGAGCACAGTGTTGGGATTGTCGAATCTGTCTGATTTCGATAACCTCTACCAATATACTCCTGGAGTCGGTTACACCACCTACACCTATGTGTCATTTCTCGGCGGTTGGAGCCCATCTGAACCAAACCTCGCGGTTGGTGAAGCTGTGTTCTTGAACACTGCAGCTGGCGCCAAATGGAATCGCACTTTCTCAGTTAACAACTAAGAGACACACCCAATACATTTCACCTCAAATCTAAGACCTCAGTATAATATGAAAAAACAATTAGCAATCATCCTGACCTTGGCCGCTGTCGCGGTAAGCGCAAACGCTCAGGGCTTCTTCAACTTCGCGAACGGCGCGTCTGGCGTAAATGCCCCTGTCAAAGAGTCCGACGGCACGACCCTTCTCTCTGGTGGTGGCGCCTACAAGGCAGACTACTATTTCGGTGCAGCCGGAATTAGTGACCCAACTGCGCTTTCATCGGGTGGACAAGCTGTTTCCTTTAGCGGTAACGGCATCTTCCTCGGTGGCACACAGATCATCAGTGGTCAAACCGGAACGGTTACGCTTCAAGTTCGTGCATGGCGCGCAAGCGACGGTGCTACTTGGGCAGCTGCTGCTGGTGTCAATGGTGCTCACGTCGGTCAAGGCAACTTGATTCAAGTTGCACTCGGAACCGGTGCTGCCACCGTCCCGAACATGGTCGGCCTCCAGGCCTTCAACCTTGGTGTTGTTGCAACCGGCCCAGAACCGGCAACAATCGCTCTCGGTTTGATGGGTGCAAGTGCGCTTTTCATCCGCCGCCGCAAAGCATAATTAGTTAACGTGTGTTTGTTCTCAAGCCCCGCTTCGGCGGGGCTTCTTTTTTGTACTTGTCACGCCGTTCCAAACGCCTACAGTCACATGCATGAAATGGTATCGACTATTCATCGCGACGTTGACTCTCTTGTTGTCGGTGGAGTCACGAGGACAAGGTTTCTTTAACTTCGCCAACGGCGCGTCTGGAGTGAACGCTCCTGTCAAAGCCAGCGATGGCACCACCCTTCTCCCTGGTGGTGGCGCCTACAAGGCAGACTACTATTTTGGGGCGGCCGGAATTAGTGACCCAACTCTGCTTTCATCGGGTGGACAAGCTGTTTCCTTCAGCGGTAACGGCATCTTCCTCGGTGGCACGCAGATCATCAATGGTCAAACCGGAACGGTTACGCTCCAAGTTCGTGCATGGCGCGTAAGCGACGGTGCTACTTGGGCGCTTGCAGCGGCAAATCCTACTGGGAGCACTGGCCAAGGTAACCTAATTCAAGTTGCATTAGGAACGGGTGCTGCGACTGTCCCGAACATGATTGGCCTCCAATCCTTCAACCTGACGACAGGACCAGAGCCTGCCACCATCGCGCTCGGTTTGATGGGTGCAGGCGCGCTTTTCATCCGCCGCCGCAAAGTATAATTAGTTAACGTGTGTTTTTTCTCAAGCCCCGCTTCGGCGGGGCTTTTTTTGTACATGCAACACGCATCGATTGACACAGTGTTTCTAAACAAAGATCGGTGAAAACATTCTGTGACAGCCAACCAACGGGATTGACTTGAAGTGGAACTTTTGCCTCGGCTTGGTGTTAAATCTGCTCGTAATCGTATGATGATCGTGTATTTTAGAGAAGTGCTAAGGAGACACCTATTTCTGTTACTGCTGTTAATCACAATAGCATACACAAGCATGTCTAGCTTCGGGATTGCTCAGGAGCAGCCGGCCGTCTCTGGCGACCCAGCTCCCGATCAAAATACTCCTGACGCCGACGATTCGAATCCGTATTCGGCCATCATACGGGCCAATGTTTTTCATCTCACAGACGCGCCGAAGCCAGTCGAAAAACCCGATCAGATCCTGCAAACTCTACCAAAGGTGAATATCTCTGGATTTCTCCGCCATTCGGACCAGCCGGTGCGCGCATTGTTCGCGACGGTTCCAAAGGATCCGAAGGAATTGCCACGATACTTCAATTTAGCGGAGGGTGAGAAGGAAGACATTCTGCAGGTGACAAAGATTTATCCAAACCAGGATGCTGTTGACGTCATCATCGCCGGAACTCCTGTAACTCTTACAACCAAGAGCAATAGTTTCGTCCAACCGCTTCCTCCGCCACCAAAAGGTGGAATGCCCGGTGTTCCAGCTCCGGCCGCAGTTGCTTACAATCCGCCGCAAGCTGCTCCTGCACAGAATCCGTATTCCGGCGGTGTGGTGGTGGCCGGTGGTGGTTCTGCTGCGCCGGTTGGCGGTAGTAGCGTTGTGACCATCGGTGGAAATAATGGTTCTCCTGGGTTCGGTGGTGGTTCGACGGGCGTTGGTTCGTCCGGTGGCTTCGGCGGGCAAGGCCTTGCATCCGCTGGTGGTGCCAACTCAGCTTTGCGGTCGATTCCGATACGCGGCGGGCCGATCGCGCCAGCTTTTCCAGCAGAGTATCATCCTCAATCCGCGCAGGAATCGGCTGCCATGATGGCGATCGATGCGCAACTGCACGAAGCGGACATCCAAGGCGGACGGTATCCACCACCACCACCGCCGGCTCCGCATTAACGAGTTGCAACGCGATGCAGTCGTACGCGAGATCAGGCGTCTACGAGTTGCGACACGTAGCTGTTGGAAGTGACTTGTAGCAGCATTCGCGAACAAAACCTAGACGCTGACTTTACGCCTACAAATCAGTTCATCGCAGGTGCAATAAACCTTTTCGTCAATTGTTTGTTGAGAGTTCGCTCTTTGTTGCGCAAAATATCGAGACCCTATGGGTGCTCAATGGAAACAAGCTGGCCGTGAGGCCAATGCACAGAAAAAAGGTCAGATGGTCGTCAAGTTGGTCCGCGAAATCATGGTCGCGGCCAAACTCGGCGGGCCTGATCCGGACCTGAACCCGCGCCTTGCTGCCGCTATGGAAAAAGCGCGCAAGAGTTCCGTTTATCGGGACACTATCGAACGCGCGATCAAAAAGGGCGCCGGACTCGACGACGACAAGGTCGTTTTTGAAACGGTGTTCTATGAGGGTTTTACTCCGCACAAGGTGCCGGTCGTCGTGGAATGTTTGACCGACAATCGGAATCGCACCGCGCCCGAAATTCGGACTTTGTTCAAAGCCGGGTCCCTTGGCCAACCTGGCAGTGTTGGATTTTTCTTCAACCACGTTGGAGTTGTCGAAGCCTCGCACACCGATGCAAATCGCGATGCCGAGTCCGATGCTATTGAATCCGGTGCCCAGGAAGTTGAGGCGTTCAACGAAGAAATTCCCGAGGGCCAAAAAGGAGCGCGGTTCCTGTGTGAGATCCGCGACCTCGATGGCGTTTCAAAAGCGTTGAAGGCCGCTGGTTGGAAGATTGTGGCAGCGGAAATTCGTTACGTCGCCAAAACTCCTGTCGAACTCAACGACGCTCAACGAAAAGAAGTCACCGATTTTCTCACCGCGATCGACGACCACGACGATGTCCATCGCGTTTACGCCGCTTTGTAACTTCGTGTCTCATAAGACGGAAAAAGTTTTTGAACTTCTGAAAGGGGTCGACCCGAAAGGCCACGACATTCGTTACGCCGGCTACTTCGAATTGTTCAATCGCGGCCAATTCTACGAATCGCACGATGTGCTGGAGGATTTGTGGTTGCCGGTGCGCAAGGAGAGCGAGGGCGATTTCTACAAGGGAATGATTCAGTTGGCCGGAGCTTTCGTGCATCTGCAGAAGGAACGGTTGCGGCCGGCGGGGGCGCTGTTCAAATTGGCGCGAACGAATCTGTCGAAGTTCGGACCGGAATCTCACTACCTGAACCTGATCAAGGTCATTGGTTTGATCGATGCCGCGCTGAAAAAGTTGGAGGAATCGGATTTCTCGCACAACCCGTTACGCGATGGCGCGCCGAACTTGTCGCTCAATCAGGGACCGTAATGGTCGAGGCCGAGGTACATCGTGTTCACGACAAGCAGGTGAATCGCCGGGTAAACGATATTGAATAGTCGCCATGCGACGAACAGGCCGATCATGTTCATGGCGGGTGCGCGTAGCACCGTCCAATATTTCACTGCGCCTTCATTCGAGAGAAACAATAGAGGAATGCTGCTGCCGTCCAACGGCGGAAACGGAATGAGGTTGAAGACGAAGAGAAGGAGGTTGAGCGAGAATGTGATGCTGAGCAGCGTCGCCGCCAGAACCGGCAGGCCAGTGCCGGCGCTCGCGTCAACAACGTGTCCCGACCCTATCATCTGTGGGAGCTCAAACCATCCCATGCCGATGCCTAGCCGAATCAATCCCGCCGCCATCAACATGAGCAGAAAATTTGAGGCAGGTCCCGCCATCGCCATTATGCCCGCGCGACGCGGATGACGATGCGCCCACACGGGATCGTAAGGCGCACTAGCCCAACCAATCATCCAACCACCAAGGATGAATGAGACGATTGGAATAACGACCATGCCGAAGGGCTCGCGTTTGATGTGCGGTGTGGGATCCAAACTGACCTGGCCGCCGCGATAAGCGGTGTCGTCACCAAGACGGTACGCGGCCAGCGCGTGGCTGGCTTCGTGGACGGTGGTGGAAAAAAGAAACACCACATACCAACACGCGCCGTCAAAAATGTTTATGTCGTGACCCATCGAGGAAAGTAAGACGGAAGATTAAAGAACTAAGAAGCAAATAATTTGAGGTAAGAGAAAAAGATTTGCGATATGGCATGCATGCCATATAATAGCTGTATGAAGATGACGATGTTTATTGATGATGCCTTGCTCGAGAGAGTCATGGCGGCGACTGGCGCAGCCAGCAAAACAGCCGCTATCGATCTGGCATTGCGCGAAATCGACAGGCGGTCGGAATTAAAGCGACTGGCGGCCAAGGGCCTGGGATTAAGCGCAGCGGAGCTAAGGGAAACATTCGATCCGGCCTACGACTTGAACACATTGCGCAAAAGCGAAGGACCTGTGAAATATGGCCGCCGGACCAATACTCGTCGATAGTAGCTTTTACATCACGATGGCACGCAATGGCCAGGATCCATTGCAAGCGCTAACGTATGCAGCGGTGGATCGAGACCTCGCGGTGTGCGGGATTGTTCGGTGTGAGGTGGCGCGCGGTATTCGGCAACCCAAAGCGCTTAAACATTTCCAATCGTTTTGGGACGTAATGATCAATGTTCCGACCGACAACAGGCTTTGGGCTAAAGTCGAGGAGCTGGCTTGGCAACTGGATCGCGCAGGCGACGTTTTGCCACTCACCGATATTGTCATTGCGTGCTGCGCCATGCGAATAGATGCGACTGTGCTTTCGCTCGATCATCACTTCGAATCGATTCCCGGGCTCCGCTACATCGAGCGAATTGCGGACTAGCACCGCAAGGCTCGCTCTTGTTCTCTTTGTTCAGGCGAAATCCTCGTGTATACTAGTCAGATTGCTTAATTGTAAAATCCGACAGCATGGCACAGGAATTCATCAAAATAGGCGGCGCGCGTCAGCATAATCTTAAGAACCTGACGCTCTCGATTCCGCGCGACAAGCTGGTGGTCATCACCGGTTTGAGCGGTTCGGGAAAGTCGTCGCTGGCGTTTGATACGATTTACGCGGAAGGACAGCGTAAATACGTCGAGTCGCTGTCGGCGTATGCGCGGCAATTTCTGGATCAAATGGAAAAGCCGGAGGTCGATTTTATCGAAGGATTGTCGCCCTCAATTGCGATCGAACAACGCAGTTCTGGTTCCAATCCGCGGTCAATTATCGCGACGACCACCGAAATTTACGATTACCTGCGTTTGTTATTTGCGAATATCGGCCAAGCTCATTGCCCGACTACCGGCGAGCCGATCACGCAGCAAACGACGAGCAATATCGTGGACAAAATATTAGTGTTGCCCGCAAAGACACGCGTCATGGTGCTCGCACCGGTGGTGTCGCAGCAAAAGGGTGAGTTTCGCGACGGTATTGAGCGATTGGCGCGAGAGGGTTTTGTGCGCGCGCCCGGGGATGGACAAATCGTTGAACTGAATGAGAACGTAGGCGTCAAGT
>JAQGOW010000165.1 GCA_028293405.1 Verrucomicrobiales bacterium | reverse complement strand
TTTTCGTCCTGGACACGAAACTTACGCGATTTTCACCCAACCGGTACCACGCAAAATCGTGGAGAACGCGGTGCGGTATCTCGGGAAGAAATAATTACTCTTCGCGCTTTTTTGCGATTGTGTGAGTCGGGTGGCCGTAGAAAACTTCGGCGGCTTCCATCATCGTCTCGGACAAGGTCGGATGCGGATGCACTGACTCGGCGAGGTCTCGCGCAGTGGCTCCCATTTCGACGGCGAGCACGCCTTCGGCGATCAGTTCCCCTGCTCCGTGACCAACGATGCCAACACCCAAAACGCGTTCGGTTTCCGGATCGATGATCAGCTTGGTCAAACCTTCGGGTTTATCGAACGTCAATGCGCGACCGGAAGCGCCCCACGGGAACTTCGCGACTTCGACGGCAATACCTTTTGCTTTCGCTTCCGACTCAGTTAATCCGCACCATGCGACTTCTGGATGAGTGAAAACAACGGCGGGAATAACTACGCCTCGCGAAGTGCTTTCCTGGCCCACAATCGTCTCAATGGCAACGCGAGCTTCCTTGGAAGCTTTGTGCGCGAGCATCACACCGCCGGCAATGTCGCCGATCGCCATGATGTTCGGGTCTGAAGTTTCCTGCTTCTCGTTGACCTTGATGAAGCCTCGTTCGTCCTGTTCGACTTTCGTGTTTTCCAAACCGAGATCGTTACAATTAGGCGTGCGCCCGATCGAAACAAGAACGCGATCGTAAAGTTCTTCCTTTTTAACTTTGTCAGGGCCTTCAGTGACGACGCGCACTTTTTTGCCCTTCGTCGACATTTCAACGACCTTCGTTTTGAAACGAAGTTCGCGAAAATTCTTCTCTGCGTATTTCAGGACGGGGCGGGCCAGGTCCGGATCGGCACCCGCCAGGATGGTGTCGAGCATTTCAACCACCACCACTTTACTGCCTAAATTTGCGTAAACCGTGCCGAGCTCCATCCCGATGTAGCCGCCACCCACAACCAAAAGGTCTTCCGGGATTTCTTCCACTTCCAACGCTTCGGTTGAAGTCATGATCCGCGAATTACCGAGGTCAAACACCTTCGGCAACGCGGCCTTCGACCCCACGGCGACGATGCATTTTTCGTAATTGATAAACTGCTGACCTTCGGCCGTTTCAACCCGCAACGTGTGCGAATCTTCGAAGTAACCGCGTCCGTAAAGGACTTGGACACCACGCTTCTTCGCAAGGAAACCGATGCCGCCGGAAAGTTTTTCAACAACGGAATTTTTCCATGTGCGAAGCTTTTCCAAATCGATCTGCGGTTCGCTGAACACGATGCCGCGATGAGCCGATTCGCGTGCGTCGCCCAACAAATGCGTGGCATGCAGCAACGCCTTGGAAGGAATGCAACCGCGATTGAGACAGACCCCACCAAGGCGTTTGTCTTGTTCGACGAGCAGGACGCGTTTGCCCATGTCGGCAGCGTAAAAAGCCGCCGCGTAACCGCCAGGGCCAGCGCCGAGGACGACAATGTCAGTTTTAATCGGATCCATGTCTTAGGAAATCTTTACTGCAGCTTCGTTGAACTTTTCGAAACCTTGGACGATTTCGAGCATGAAACGAACGGCCGTGCCGCCGTCGATGACGCGATGATCGTAGGCGAGAGTCAAAGGCAACATCAGGCGCGGCTCAATTTTGCCCTCACGCACAACCGCCTTCAACGAACCACGGCCGATGCCGAGAATCGCGACTTCGGGTTTGTTGACGATCGGCGTGAAATGCCCACCGCCGATTCCGCCTTGATTCGAAATCGTAAACGAACCGCCTTGCAGTTCTTCGATGCCGATCTTGCGCTCGCGCGTTTTGGTCGCGAGATCGTTCAACTCTTTGGAAAGGCGAACCATGTCTTTGGTGTCGGCATCGCGGATCACCGGCACAATCAAACCCTGGTCCGTGTCGACGGCGACGCCGACATGGATGTATTCCTTGAAAATGATATCGCCAGCGGCTTCGTCGATGCTGGTGTTGAACATCGGATGTTTCTTCAACGCGTCGGCAACGACTTTGATGGCAAAACTGGTGAGCGTAAGTTTCGCGCCTTTTTTGTCGTAAGCATCCGCGTATTTTTTGCGAAGGTCAGTGACAATGGTCAGGTCGGCTTCGTCGAACTGCGTCACGCGCGGGACTGCGTTCCAGCTTTCAGCCATGCGTTGGCTGATGACTTTGCGAAGCTGAGTCATCGGCTTCTTGACGACCGGGCCCCACTTTGAAAAGTCGATCGATTCGATTTTCTTCGCAGGCGCGGCGGGAGCTGCAGCAGCGGCCGCAATGCGAGGTTGAGCGGCTAAACGCGTCAAACGTTGAACGTAAGCACGCAGGTCGGACATGACGATGCGTCCGCCGTTTTCGCTACCGCGAATTTTGCGCAAATCGATTCCGAGTTCGCGCGCCATGTGGCGAATCGTCGGTGACGCGGCAGGTGGCGGGCCACCGGCATCAGCGTCGTCGGCTTCGACTTCCAATTCTTCTTCCTCGGCCACCGGCGCAGGTGCAGCAGCGACAGAGGCGCGAACTGAACCTGGCTTCGCTGGAGCGGCTGGCTTAGCCGCAGCGGGTGCAGGTGCTCCGGCGCCGTCAGCGACGGAAATCAACGGTGCGCCGACAGAAATTTTGTCACCAACGGCAACCATGACTTTCGTCACCTTTCCAGTGGCGGAAGACGGCACGGGCGCGACGGCTTTGCCGGTTTCCAGTTCAATGATGCTCTGGCCTTTTGAAACCTGGTCGCCTTCTTTGACGTAAATGTTAACGACTGTGCCGGAATCGGCGCCTTCGCCGAGATTAGGTAGTTTGACGTCCATATTTTAAAGGGCAGCAAGCTGCGGGAAGCGCTTGTCAGGATCAATGTTCAAATCTTTGATGGCTTGTGCGGCGAGTTTCGGATCGATCTGACCCAAGGTCGCGACGACCGTGCATTCCGCGTCAATTTCAAAAAACCGGCGCAAAGCAGGACGCGTTTCGCTGCGTCCGAAACCGTCGGTGCCGAGAGTCGCGAGACCGCCCGGAACCCATTTCGCGATTTGGTCGGGAACGATCTTCATCGAATCCGAAACCGCGATAAACGTCCCCTTCTCCTTCTCGAGCACTTGTTGCACGTAAGGTTTCCTGGGCGTTTCCGTCGGGTGCAGCATGTTCCAACGCTCACACAGCAACGCGTCGTTGCGAAGATTCTTATAGCTGGTCGCGCTCCAGACGTCGGCAGAAACGTCATAACGCTCAGCCAAAATCTGCTGCGCCTTCAACGCAGAACGAATAATCGGTCCGCTGCCCAAAATGTGCGCCTTATGTTTCTTGCCCGTCGGGCCTTCCTGAAATTTATAGAGACCTTTGAGAATACCTTCCTCACAACCGGCCGGCATCGGCGGCATGGGATAGTTCTCATTATACAAGCACATGTAGTAGAAAATATCCTCGCCATCCTGGAACATCCGCTTCATGCCATCGCAAATGATCGTCGCGATTTCGTAACCGAACGCTGGATCGTATGCGTAAAGATTCGGCACGGCGCTGGCCATCATCAAACTATGACCGTCCTGATGTTGCAGACCTTCGCCGTTCAACGTCGTGCGTCCAGCAGTCGCGCCGAGCAAAAACCCTTTCGCGCGCGCGTCGCCGGCCAACCAAATTTCGTCACCGACGCGCTGGAATCCGAACATCGAGTAGTAAATGAAGAACGGAATCATGTTCACGCCGTGATTGGCGTAGGCCGTTCCAGCGGACACAAACGAAGCCATCGAACCGGCTTCGGTGATGCCTTCTTCGAGGATCTGTCCGTCTTTGCACTCGTGATAAAAGCTCAAGCCCTTCTTGTCGACTGGCTCGTAAAGCTGTCCCTTCGATGAATAAATACCAATCTGCGCAAACATCGGGTCGATACCAAATGTGCGCGCTTCATCGGGAATGATTGGAACAATGCGACGACCGATGTGCGGATCGCGCACGAGCTGATTCAACATCGCGACAAACGCCATCGTGGTAGATGCTTCGCGTGCGCCACTGCCCTTCGCCATTTCAGGGAACGCACTTGCCGGCGGCGTTTGCAGTGGTTCGACTTTGACCACGCGCTTCGGCACAAAACCGCCGAGTTTATTGCGGCGTTCGAGCAAATATTTCGTCTCCGGCGAATCCTTCGCGGGCCGATAAAACGGTGTATCGACGACGTCATCTTCGCCGATGGGGACATCAAAACGACGGCGGAACTCGCGCAGTTCCTTTTCGTTCATCTTCTTCTGCTGATGCGAAATATTGCGGCCTTCGCCCGCTTCACCGAGACCGTAGCCTTTGACCGTCTTGGCCAAAATTACCGTCGGCTGACCTTTGTGTTCCGTGGCCGCTTTGTAAGCAGCGTAAACCTTGCGCGGATCGTGACCACCGCGAACGAGCTTTGTGAGCTGTTCGTCGCTGAGATGATCCACCATGCGCAGCAGTTCAGGATATTTGCCGAAGAAATGGCGACGAATATAACTGCCGGGTTCGACGGTGTATTTTTGGAAATCACCATCAACCGCCTCATCCAGTCGCTTCAAGAGCAGACCAGAAGTATCGGCCGCAAACAGCTCATCCCAGTTCGAGCCCCAAATTACTTTGATAACGTTCCAACCAGCGCCGCGGAACACGCCTTCAAGTTCCTGGATAATTTTGCCATTACCACGAACCGGGCCGTCGAGCCGTTGCAGGTTGCAATTCACAACCCACGTCAAATTGTCGAGATTCTCGCGCGCCGCCAAACTGATCGAACCGAGCGTCTCGGGTTCGTCAGTTTCACCGTCGCCGATGAAAGCCCAAACACGCGGCTCCTGTTCGGATTTGAGCAAGCCGCGCGCTTTGAGATAGCGGATAAAGCGAGCCTGATAGATCGAACAAAGCGGTCCAAGACCCATCGAAACGGTCGGGAACTGCCAGAAATCGGGCAACAAATATGGATGCGGATACGACGGCAAACCGCCGCCTTCGGCCAGTTCATGGCGGAAATTGTGCAGATGCCCTTCGTCGAGGCGATATTCGAGAAATGCGCGGGCGTAGTTACCCGGAGTCGTATGCCCTTGGAAATAAATCAGGTCAGCGGGACCCTTGTCGCCGCCACGGAAAAAATGGTTGTAAGCGACTTCGTAAAGCGTCGCCATCGAGGCATAGCTGGAAATATGACCACCGACGCCGCTGTCGTTCCGATTCGCATTGACCACCATGGCCATCGCGTTCCAACGCGCGAGACTTTTAATTCTGCGTTCAATTTCGCGATTGCCGGGATACTGCGGTTCCTTCTCCGGCGGGATCGTATTGATGTAAGGCGTGTTGACCGGCGGCGCCACTTTCAAACCATCGGCCTGCAAGCGATCAACCAAAGTTTCTAGAAACTGGTTAACTTGATCGGCGCCCTGACTTTTGAGCGTGTATTCCAACACGTTTTCGAGCGACTGCACCAGGCGCTCAGTGCGTGATTCCACCGGAGCACCAGATCCAGACGATGATTTACCTTTTGGTTGTTTGAGTTTCACTGTTTCCATTTCGCAACGCAGCGTTGTTTGTGACAAGTCGCGCCACTTTTGTAAAGCGAGCAGTCACAAATTTTGACGGATCGCTCCGTCTCCGAACAATACAACAGAATGTAGTTTTCGAAAGGATTTAGTGCTAACGCACACTAGCGCCGCTACTTGGAAAGTTCGAGGATGCGGGCAAACTCAGTCACCTGAAGCGGAGACACTGAAAGCCGCGAATTGCGCGCCAACGTGATGTTTTTCAAGAGGTTGTCGGCTTTGATGGCTTGGAGCGTGACCGGTTTCGCCAATGGTTTATCCGCCTTAAGATCCACCGCGACCCAATCACCTTCCTGGGCCGTCGGGTCTGGATAAGCGGCCTTGTCGACCTTCGCGATACCCACAATCGCCTTCTCCTCGCCCGAATGATAATAGAACACCTTGTCGCCTGCCTTCATCGCCCGAAGATTATTTCGCGCCTGATAATTAC
>JAQGOW010000126.1 GCA_028293405.1 Verrucomicrobiales bacterium | reverse complement strand
CTCATCGGGTCGCCATCTTCTGTACCGAAGTGACTGCCAAACAAACCGCTGCCATAGCCAAGTCGGCTCACATTGAGAAAGTGGCAAACCGCAACGTCTTCCGCTTTAATCTCCCGGAAGCTGGGGTTGCGGAAGTCACGTTGCAATAATAGAGGCGCGGAAGGTCACGGTCTCACCCACACCGGAGCCAACCACGCCATCGGTTCCTTCGGATTGGCTTTCGGCACATCGCCCCCGTTAGCGCTCCATACACGCACAAAAAAGTAACGCGCCTTCGCATCTCGAATCGTCGGAGACCAACGCACTGCAAATGCCGGCTCAGGAGAAAAACTTTCCACGACGGCCCCGCCGTTCTTCACGATATCGATCTTTGTGATTTTGTTCTTCGGCCGATTCGTATCCGGATCACTCACCTCAATCTCAAACCGAAAACTCTCTGAACGTTTCAATGTCGAACCCATCACCGCACCGTTGACACTATACCGACATTGGATATTTCGATCCAACGATGCGTAAGTCCGCCGGTTTTTCATCGCGTCCAAAATCGCCAACTTCGTCTTGTTCGTCGCCAGCACGAACGTCCGCGACACCAATCCCGCGATCCCTTCCGTCCCGTGATTGTCGTGCCCGCACACCGGCGAAACTTTCCAACCATGATCCAGGGCAGCAATGAATCCAGCGTAATGAATGTGATTCTGCCCATTGATTACCTCCAACATCGTGATCACGTCCGTCACCGCATCGTCCCGATTCGCCCAATCATTGTATTGATGGGCGCCGGGATGATTAAACGTCGCCACCACTGGCCCGTCGCCATTCGCTTTAGCCGTCGCCAACCACTTATATAAGTAGGGCAGGTCAACACCCGGCGAATACGCATTCAAGTAAGCATCCGAATTGATGACATTGATGTGTCCCTTGCCACCCGGCCCGTTGTTTTCCGAATGCTCATAGCCGGCAAGCGCCACAAAATCCGAATCCGTCGCCGCTCGCGCCTGCTCCTTCGCCGCGACCCAGGCCTCATTCGTCAAACTAACCGGATGAAACGGCGTATCCTGCGAGTGATCACTGGTGACGTAAAAATCGTATCCATTCTTCTTCGCAATCGCGTAATGAACCGAAGGGGGCCCTTGCACCTTCTGCCAATCCGGTCGCAGCACCATATTCTTGTTCGCCGTCTGCACGCCTTCTGGCGAGACCTGCACCAACGACTCCTTTTCGTCCTTTGGTGCGTCCTTGGCCCTCTTGAACTGCGCCCCATGCGAGGTGGTGAAAGAAGTATGCGCATGCGTGCTCCCGCTATTAATGTGATAAGCCGAAGCCGGCAAATTCGTCTGCGCCGCCTGCAGGTGGAAGCTGGCCGTAAACGCCAGAAAAACAAAAAAGCTTCTAATCACGACATTGAGACGACCGTGTCGACAGTTTGGTTGCACCCCGCCGAGCTAAAACGCCAAGACAAACATTTGGAACTTGGATGTTGGATCTTGGGCAAAAGGGGAAAAGTGGTGGCAGGAGGCGGAATTGAACCGCCGACACAAGGATTTTCAGTCCTCTGCTCTACCAACTGAGCTATCCTGCCTCGGTCGTGAAAGTCTACGAGTCAAAATTCAAACTGCAAGGAACAAAGTGATTTGCGCGACTCTCCCGTTCCGAAATAACGTAAAACCAGCCGAACAATTTTTTTCCGCAAACCAACTCAATCGTCCCCTGAGAGTTCAAGAAACGATCTGCGGCACGTCGTTCGCTACATGTCCACCGCTACAATCGACAATTTATGTTGCTAATGCGCAATAGCTTACAGTAAAAACAGCCTTTTCCCTGTTGACGGTGCGTTCTACCGGCCCGTAAGCTATATTCTTATAGCGCCATCGCTTGCACAACCGCAGCGACAGCGCGAAAATTTTATGCCTGAAGGATACTGTGTTAAATGCAAGGCGAAGAAGGAGATCTCCGATGGCAAAGAGGAGATCATGAAGAACGGTCGCAGAGCCATCAAAGGCAAATGCCCGACTTGCGGCACCGTTATGTTCAAAATTTTGGGTGGCAAAGCTGCTCCCGCTCCGGCCCCGGCTCCGGCAGGCGAAGAAAAGAAAACCGAAAACATTCCGGGTTAAAAACTAAGACCGATCCGATTCTCATTCTATGTCCCAACAACTGGCTTACGTCATCATCACACCCTACACGCTGCACAAGTCTCGCACTGGCGGCATCATCGCGCGTCTTATCACCCGCACGGGCCTCGAGCTCGTCGGTGCCCGCATGTTTGCTCCCAGCCAGGAACTGGTGAAGCAATATTCCGAAGTCATCATTTCGGCGAACGATACCCAAGACCGCAAAATTCAGGAATTGATCCGCGACTACATCCTGCAAAATCTGTCGCCCGACCCTAAGACCGGCAAACGCCGCCGCGTCATGATGCTTTTGTTCAAGGGTGAAGAAGCTGTCCGCAAAATCCGCAGCGTCATCGGCAACATCAGCGCCGAACGTCGTGGTGGCGAAACCATTCGCGACACCTACGGCGATCTCATCATCGACGAGCAGGGCACCGTCAAATATTTCGAACCCGCCGTCCTCGCAGCGCCTAACGCCGAAGAAGCCGAAGTGAAGCTCAAGCTCTGGGCAAAATTCTCCGAGGCCGACGGCGGCATCGTCGATCAAACCCTCGGCTACGCGGCGGGCGAACAGCCGCAGCGCACCCTCGTGCTGATCAAGCCCGACAACTTCCGCTTCGCCACGGGCCGTCCCGGTAACGTCATCGACTTCTTATCCCGCACCGGCCTCTACATCGTTGGCATCAAAGTGCTGCGCATGAGTGTCGCCGACGCCATGGATTTCTACGGCCCCGTCCGCGAAGTCCTCCGCACCAAGCTCAAAGACATGGTCGCATCCAAGTCGAAAACCGCCTTGGAAAAAGAATTCGGTTTCAAAATTGGCAGCAACGAAGAAAAACAATTGGGCGACATCCTCGGCCCGATCTTCGGCGACAACCAATTCGAAAACATCGTTAAATTCATGTCCGGCCGCGCTCCCAGCGAGACCGACGAAGCCGCGCAGAAAAAGCCCGGCACAGAAAAGTGCATCGCGTTGATCTACGAAGGCGTCGAAGCCGT
This sequence comes from Verrucomicrobiales bacterium, assembly GCA_028293405.1. Classification (GTDB taxonomy): domain Bacteria; phylum Verrucomicrobiota; class Verrucomicrobiia; order Limisphaerales; family Palsa-1400; genus JAICXV01. Next base: position 53 of record JAQGOW010000126.1, on the reverse strand, counting down.
CCGCAAAATCCGCGACGTCCTCGGGCCCACAGACCCGTCGAAGGCGCCTCCTG
>JAQGOW010000076.1 GCA_028293405.1 Verrucomicrobiales bacterium | reverse complement strand
CACGGTTAGGTATTCTTTCTCTTCACGATTGAGCGCGACCAATGCGCGGGGGTCAAACGCCGCCAGTCGGCAACGCGCAAAAAAATCGTCCACCTTGTGCCGCACCGCACGAAACGCCGCGACCGCTGCGATAGTATTCTGTCCGAGTGGTAAAATTGTCGGGTCGGTTTCTGCTTTCGTCCACCAATCCGAATACGCCTGGGCCTCCTTGAAAAAGCAATCGATCTTAAGCTGGTTGATGCCGGGCTTGCCGCAGCGGTCCGGTTCGGAGCCGAAACACGCAATCACATCTTTGATTACCTGTTGAATTGCGGGATCAGCGATGACTTCAGCGTGAATGATTCCGTCACCATTGAAATTCGTCTGCGCGAAAATCTTTACCGTGTCTGCGGTGTCCTCGGGCGTAATTACGTCGACGTCTTTCTTTCCGAGATTGGCCAGAAGCTGTTTGGCCGAACAAAAAAGCTGCATCCCTTCCGCCGTTTCCGTGTTGATTTCCGCAAGCGGCAACACCGCAGCCGATCGCAACAACAAATCGGGATTCTTCAGATTTGCGCACGTCCATTTCGCCGCTGCGATAATTTCCGGAACGCGAATACGGCCATCTTTGTCCGTGTCCAACAACGTCAACGTTTTGGAATCAAACTCCAAACCTTGTGCCGGGCACGCCAGCGCAACCCAGAGCTTCGGGTCGAGTTGGTCGAGATTCGCGATATCTGCGCCGGACCTGATTTTAACTTGATCAAAACCGCCGGCGCGGAAGAAATGCCAATGATGTTGTTGTTGAGCCATAACTCAGTTGCTGCGCTTTAGGTTTACGAGAAGAAATAGATATAAGATGCAAACGCTACGGCCGTGATTCCGGCTGCTGCCGCAATCGACCACAGCAAATTGCGTTTGCGTGCCGCCATGGCGAACGTCGCGATAATGACCGCCGCTTGCGCCGAGAGCATCCCGAAGAAAAACTGTTGGCTGCGCTTGTGATGGCGTTCCGCTGAAAGATTGCTCTTCTTGACCTGCAGTTCGTAGATCGTTGCGACGGTCTGGTTCAGGCGCGCTTCGGCGTCGTAACGAGCCGCCGCAAAACGCAATCGCGTAGCCGTGAAATCCCGCTGCAACGGTGGCGCAACCTGGGTCATCCCATTGCCGCCTTTAATCAGCGCCGCTTCGACCTTATCAACCGCAGTGCTCAGCGGTTTAATCGCAGTATCAAACGCATGCGTTCGATCGATGGCAGCGCGCAACGTGGCTTCGAGCGCCTTCTCATCGACCTTGATTACTGCTGCCGTAAACTCCTCTTCAGGCACCTGATTTACGAACGCAGTCATCGCCGCTTGAATGTTGTCGTCCACTTTCAACGGCGCGGGCGTGGGCAAATGCTCGCTTTGCACCGCGTCGAGCGACTGCTTGAAACCTGCTTCGCTGAAGGAAACATCCAGCTTTGCCACCGCACCCGTATCGAGCGACCCGAGCTGGCCTGTTGCTCCGATGATTTCAACGGTGTTCCGCTGCAACTGGCTGCGCAGCTTCTTGGCCTGGAAAAAGTTCCACTGATCGCCCGCCTTGGACTGTTGTTGCGCGGCGAGGGATCGCGTGTATTGCGCGATCGTCATTTCGCGGGTGGCCAAGCCAGCGAGCAACGTCGCCACAACGGCCATCACAACCGGAGTGGCCGCTAAAATCTTGCCAAAAGTACTCTGAGGTAAATCGGCTTTCAGCTCGTCGGGAATCTTTGTCTTCATGCGTATGCGGAACCTCGAATATCGAGTCGGGTATTATAGTAGAATACCTGAATGCGCCAACCTTAATTCCAAGGAGCGCGCCACTTTTGACCCACGACAAGCCTCCAAAAGAAAACCAGAATAAACCGAAACACTTTGCGTCTGATTGACATGCGCTTACGCGTAACCGCAACCCATTTCACCTGGCTTTTAGCTATCAGCCTGAGCGTTGGCTGTGCCGCCCAAAGTCCCGCGTCCCACACTTACAAAAACCCGCTGATGGCCAACTACGGCTTTGCCGACCCCGACTGCCTGAAAGTCGGCGATACCTATTATTTATACCCCACTTACGACACGACTCGCGGTTTTGACGTGTTCACCAGCAAAGACCTCGTGAATTGGAAATCAGCGGGCCGTTGCTTTACCGATGCCCGTGGCGGTGATTGGGCTCCAGATGTTTTCCACAACGAACGCGGCGATGGAAAATTTTACCTCTACTACACCGACAGCAACCCTAATTCAAATCCGCTCGACCTCAGCCGCAAACAAATCGGCGTCGCCGTAGCCAATAGCCCCCTGGGACCTTTTACGGACAAAGGGGTTCTTGCTGAACAAGCGATCGACGCTCACTTGTTCCAGAATGACGACGGCAAGATGTATCTCTACTATGTCCACTTCGACGACGGCTTCAAAATCACCGCCCAACAAATGCGCGACCCGGTGACCAAACAAGGTGAATCGGTTCAGGTCATCTGGCCCACAGAAGATTGGGAAACGCGTAGCGGACGTGTAACCGAAGGTCCGTTCATGCTGAAAACAAACGGCACCTATTATTTGATGTTCTCCGGTTCCGGCGCGGACTCGCCAAACTACGGCATCGGCTACGCAACCAGCAAATCACCAATGGGCCCGTTCAAGAAATATCCGGGCAATCCGATCGCCCATCGCGGCGGCAACGTCGTCGGCCCCGGCCATCATTGTGTTGTAACAGGTCCCGACGGAAAACTGTGGATGCTCTACCACCAAAAGTGGGACGACAGCACAAGCTACAGCCGATTCCTCGCGCTGGATCCCGTGTGGTTCGACGACCAAGGAATCCTCCACGCCCGCACCACCCGCGACACGGTCGAACCCGCACCATAGGATCTCGAACCCGCACCCACCATAGGATCGGTAGGGCAAGGACTCCTGCCGAGCCTTTAGCATTGAACGTGCTTTGTCGAAACCTTGTTGTTTGTTTCGCCTGCGAACGTGAATGAGCGAATCAAAAGCCACTGAAAGCCACTGAAATATTTTTTTTCACATCGTTTTCGAGTTCGGGGGTGTCTCGCGATCGAACATGGCTGAGTTGACAGAGCAAAGTGATTTGGGTCATTCCTGGTCATTTCAGGCCATTGCAGGGTGTTGAAAATATTTTTTTTGGTGATCGTCGGCACAAACATGTGGCAAGTGAGGAGTGACCAAACGTGACCGTCCGGCCCGCGTTTTTCTAAGATGAGGCAGAAATGATGCAGAAATAGTGCAGTTTTCATAATGGCAGGGTAGAAAGAGGTCTTTTTTTTGCGAAGGCGATCCGCATCCAAAAGGCAAACTGATCCACCCGAAAGCAGCATTTCAGTTGTCCAAAGAGTACTTCTGAGTACTTGTGAGTACTTCTGAGTACTTAAAAGTACTTAAGAGTACTTTTTTCCCGTTTTTTCGGGAGGGACCGGTCAAAACTGAACTTTTCTCTACCGGTGTTGTAAAACGTTTTATTTTCGTTAGGACACACCGCCGCTGTGTGT
>JAQGOW010000051.1 GCA_028293405.1 Verrucomicrobiales bacterium | reverse complement strand
GTTTCTCCATGTTTCTCCAAAGAGAAGGAATGAGAAAGAAAGAGAAGGAATGAGCAACATTTTTGAATTTTCCCGGTTTTGAGCAGATCCGGGCAATTTGAGACTAACGCGGCGCCACGATCGGCTTCTCCTGGGAAACCGTGCGCTTACCCAACGAGGTTCCACATTTGCTGCACAGGTATTCGTAGAGTTCACCGGTGGGCAGCAGTAACAGCAAGTGTTCCCGCACAGGTTGTGCGCATTTGCATTCTGGGCAGTAAAGTTCGCTGGCGACGAATGATCCAAATTGTTTTCCCATAACACCACGCTCCCGGACAATTCAGTAAACTTACACCGTTGCGAGAATACGCAAGATGTCTCGCAGCACATTGATCGGCGACTGCGTCGAATCGATTGTGTGGACGAGCTTCTTGCCGTAGAATTCCAAGACGGGCTTGGTCGTCTGATCGTAGGTGTCGAGTCGCTGGCGAATGATTTCCATGTTGGCATCATCGAGGCGATTCTCGCTCAATGCGCGGCGCTGGATGCGGGCCACCAATTTATTGAGATCAGGGCAACTGAGGTAAAACAACGCTTTAACCTCGATGGTGTCTTTGAGCATTTCAGCTTGATGAACATTGCGCGGAATGCCGTCGAGCACCATCGTGTCGGTTTGCGAATTGTAGCGGCCGCTACGTTCTGAATCCTCAATGGTTTTACCCCACAACCGGATCGTATGTTCGTCGGGCACCAATTGACCTTTGCCGGAATATTCCAAAAAGATTCGTCCAAGTTCACTGTCGGGCCGCACGTTTCGAAACACTTCCCCGCACGAGAAGTGATAAAAATGTGGAATTGTGCCGAGGATCTTGCCCTGGGTGCCCTTGCCAGAACCTGGCGCGCCGAAGAGAAGCACTGTGCGGTATTTCATAAAATCAATCCGACACTCGGCCGGGTTTAATTGTTAAGCAAAGTTTTTGTGTCGGAGTTGGACTTCCAGCATGTCGGTGAACGGGATCACTTCATTCGCCGTCGCTTCGGCCTTAAAGGTTTGCAGGGTTAAATCATTTGCGTTGATGTTCACGATGCGGCGACCGGCAAAGTCGCCGCGCGCTGACTTGATGAACACAACCATGTCCTTGTCGGCTTCGCTCGGGACCAAACGGAAGAAACTCGCAAGCTTGGTTTCGAAGAAACGGCGATTGAACGAGTACTCGCCACGCTTAAAAATAATCGGCTGAGGAACCGCAACCGGCGCGGGCGCCGCTGGCTCAAGCGCAACGTGCAATCGCCCATGCTCTGCGCCGGGAGGTGGCGCGAGCGGATCGGAAACTTCCTGGGCTCCAGCGCTTGCAGGTGCTGCAGCAGCGTGTGCATGGGCCGGGGCTTCTGCCGCAGGTTCAACCGCGGCCTGTGTAGCCGGAGGTTCTTCGATCTGCAAATTCGTCGGCATTGCAAGGAATGCGATTGGACTGAACACACCTAGAAACGGAACCGCCGCGAGTCCGCACACCAGCCCGACAGGTTGGTTGCGGAAAACCGCGACTTCATAACCAGCGAAGATCGTTGCACAATACAGGATGAAAAACATGAACAATCCGAGCGGACTCGAGAAGAGCGCGCGAAAGCCGATATTCTGCTTCGGCAAGCTCGCTTTGGCCGGCTCTTTGATACGTTGATTCATATCCGCGATCCGTTGTTCGCGTTGCTTCGCCTTTTGCTCGAGAGGTTGCTCGATCATCGGTTCGATGAACCCTTTGGCCTTGTCGGGCGCTTGCGCCAACATGGCCTTGAGACTGTCCTGATTAAATTTCTCCCAACCGACGATGCTCGGAGTTGCGCCGCTATCGGGGTTGAACACGACACCATTTGCATTTGCGGTGTTCCAATTGAAATCGCCAGAAATTTGCGTGCTGTCCGTCAGGGTGTAGGTAGCCGCAATCGCCGCGCTGGAAAATAACGCGAGCACCAAAAACACAATCAGCGAGAACCTCGACATTCGTCGACTTGGATAACAGACAGGATTTTACAATGAAAGCAATTTTCGCCCTAACTCCAGTATCAGGTCTTCTACTGTCCAGTTTGAGCGTTGCTGCGAGAGACGGTCCGCGGCCGCGCCGTGTTCAAAAACAGCGTAACGAATCGTCGTAATTGGGTCGTGTTGCAGTTGCGGTTGCGCAAGCAGACCAGTGATGAAACCGGTGAGTGCGTCGCCGCTGCCGCCTTGCGCAAGGTAAGCGTTGCCGGTGCTATTGATGAACACCGGACCGTGGCCGCGCCCCACCAATGTTTGATGACCTTTTAGCACCACGAAACAATCCCGAAATTTTCGCGATAATTCGCGCAACGCACCGATGCGGTCCGCCTGCACTGCATCGCTCGACGTGCCGAGCAATCGCGCCGCTTCACCCGGATGGGGTGTCATGACGCGAACGGTTTTACCGAGCGCAGGGCCGGGCATGAGCCACGACAACGCGCTCGCATCAGCAACGACGGGCAGCATCGACGTTTGCCAAATTGTGCACAGGAAATCTTTGTGACGTTGCGGAAATTCCTCCGACGCGAGTCCGGGCCCAAGGCCAATCGCTGTGATGCTTTTCGGCAACACTGGATCTTTGATCCACGGATGCACCATCGCTGACTGTAACTGCGAAGCCACCGGCAAATAAACCGCGTCTTGCGGGTAAACGGTGACCAACCCCGGTTGCGCGCGTTGCGCGCCATGAGTCATCAACACCGCCGCGCCGTGATACCCAACGCTTCCGGCAAACAACGCGGCGTGTCCGTAAGTGCCTTTGTGCGATGCTACTTTTCGAAGCGGCGGAAAAGCTATGAAATCGCTCGCGAGCGTCCATTGCAGTTCGGATTCAATCGGGCAGGGGATCAAACCAACATCATTCGCTACTTCAAGTCGGCCCACAAAATCCGTCGCATTGAGCAACCCTAATTTCGGCGCGCCAACCGTTAACGTAAGTTCGGCGTGAATAGCCGCGCCTTCCGCTTTGCCGGTTTCAGTGTTCAATCCGGAAGGCACATCAACCGCCAACACGCGCATCCCACTTGAGTTGATCTTGTTGATGAGCGCCGTCCAATGTTCATCGAGTGGACGATTGAGTCCGATGCCAAACAAAGCATCTACAACCCACTTCGGTTTCCTGGAAAGCTCTTCGTCAACTTGAGGCAACGCAGTGTTCGGATCAGTCACCTCGACGACTCGCACCTCCCGCCCTTTCAAATGCGGCACCGCTGCGCGTGCATCGTCGCCGTTGTGGCCTTTTCCGGCGAGGACAAGAATGAAGTCGCCATCGTTTGTTAATTCCAGCAATCGGTGCGCGATAGCGCGGCCGACCTTCTCAATAACGTCACCTTCAGACACACCAGTTGCCCAAGCGGCTTTCTCCCACTCCCGCATTTGCGCAACTGTAATAACCGGCACTGGCATTTAACTAATTCACTCCCGCATCACCACTCGGTCAAGCCAACATACCAAGGTCGCTTTGCTTTTACCCGCTCAGGCCTACATTGAAGCAAGGGAAATTATGATTACTCACAACCAAGCTACACACGAGGCGTTGCGACGGCTTCCTTATGCACTTTATATATTGGGCGTCGGCAACGAAGGCGAAACGAATGCAATGGCTGCAAGTTGGGTCACACAATGTTCGTTCGATCCGCCGTTGCTGATGGTTGCCGTTCGCAAGGACACGCACACCTACGATCTGATCAAGAACAGTCGCGCCTTTACACTGAACCTGCTCGACAAAAAACATCGCGACATTGTTCGAGCGCTCGAAAAACCGTTCGACATGGTGAACGACAAACTCAATCGCGTCGCCCACCGCGAAGGCGAGACGGGTGCACCGATTCTTGATCAAGCGTTCGCCTACATCGAATGTCGTGTCGTGGAGATCTACGAACCCGGCGATCACGCCATTGTCGTTGGCGAAGTCGTCAATGCATCTCTACGAGAGGAAGGGGACCCGATGATGTGCTCGGATTTGAAGTGGCACTACGGTGGTTGAAATGCTCGGAGTGTCGCGTTCGCGCTTGACCGTCCCTTTCGACGTCGCATGCTGAGCGCATGTCAACGCAACAACTTACGCGACGCTCATTTCTTCAGGTCGCGGGACTGGCTGCGGCAGCAACAGGCCTTAGCGCAACGGCTGCCGAAAAACCGATTCAAGGTTTCGAACGCGCAAAAGACAAGGCTGACATCCATGCAGGTTGGCAACCGATATCGGACCGCCATATTCGTTTCGGCATCGTTGGCTACGGAGTGTGCAAGTTCGGTTCCGCGTTCGGGTTTCAAAATCATCCGAACGTGGAAATCGTTGCCGTGAGCGATTTAATTCCGGAACGCTGCGCCGAACTGGCTAAGGAATGTCGTTGTACGAAGACGTATCCTTCGCTCGAAGAATTGGTCAAAGACGACAACATCGAGGCGGTGTTCATCGCGACCGACGCCCCGAGTCACGCGCGTCACTGTATGGAAGCGTTGAAGCATGGCAAACACGTCGCCTGCGCTGTGCCCGCGGTGTTCGGTTCAATCGAAGACGCGCATAAGTTGTTCGATGCCGTGAAAAAGAGCGGGCTCAAATACATGATGTTTGAAACGTCGTGCTTCCACGAGGACCTCTACGCGATGCGTCAGATTTATCAGGCGGGAGGGTTCGGCAAAGTCGTGTATTCGGAAGGCGAATATTTCCATTACATTCCGCAGCCGATTGACTCCTTCAAAGGTTGGCGCATCGGTTTGCCTCCTCAATTTTATCCGACTCACTCCAATGCATATTATATAGGCGTCACCGGCGGAACGTTCACCGAAGTTTCGTGCCAGGGAATGCGCAGCAGCATCGATTACCTTCACCCTGACAAGAATCGTTACAAGAATCCGTTCGGCACCGAAATCGCACTCTTCCGAACAAGCGAAGGAGGGATGTCGCGCATGGGTGTGAGTTGGGACACGCCGGGTCACGGCGGCGAGATGGGGCGTTTGCGCGGCGAGAAAGGATCGTTCTATGACCAATTTGTGACCGAAGGAGCAGCCGGAAAACTTCCTTCGCTCGTTCGTCCATCGCTCCCGCCGGGCCTTGCGCCGGGCGGTCATGGCGGTTCACACGGTTACCTGTGCAACGAATTCGTCAGCGCAATTTTGCAAGACCGCAAACCGCTCGTCGATATCGCCACCGCGTTAAACCTGACAGTTTCCGGAATCGTCGCTCACAAGTCGGCAATGAAAGACGGCGAGCTGTTGAAAATCCCGCAGTTCAGAATGTGAATGTCGCTTTAGAATTGCAAAAGCCTGACGCTGCATAGCTTATTAGGAAGTTGCTACGTGTCAAGATTGCGAGTGCGCTCACGTCCGGGTCGAGTTCGGAGTCGATAGTAGGCGTGCGGGCGCCGCAGTGATTGAGAATGCTTTACTTGTGCCGGTATGCGGACGCCCTGATTGACAGCACCCGTGAATTCCCTCAATGTGGAATCCGTCGTTCTAGTATGCTGAGAAAACAGTCAACCGAGAAGAGCGTGGTTGTTTTAGCCCTCGATACGGGTGTTCCATGGTGTGACATTGCAGATATCGCTGAGATGGTTTCAGAGCCTGTCCTGCTGTTAACAAGCGAGTTGCGCATCAGCAAAGCCAATGATGTATTTGACCGGACACTTCAGGTGAACAACGCGGTGACCGAGGGGCCTTTGAACTATGAGCGGGGGAGCGGTCAAATGGAACATTCCGGGTTTGCGTACGGTTGTGCTCTCAGTGCAGCCGGGGCAGGGGAGCTTCACAGATTTTCGTCTTTCGCACGACTTTCCCAACGTTGGAAAAAAGCGTTTCTTCTCAGCAGTCAACGGTTGACAAACAATACCAATTATATCGTACTCACGTTCAAACAAATTCGGAATGAGTCGT
>JAQGOW010000027.1 GCA_028293405.1 Verrucomicrobiales bacterium | reverse complement strand
GGAAATCTTCTATGCGGAATCATGGCTGCTGACGCATTTCATGATGGTCGGTGACAACGGCCAGTATCGTCCTGCGTTTGCCCAATTCACCATTTTGTTGCGCCAGGGCCAGCTGCCGAAACAGGCCTTTACGAATGCGTTTCAGACCACTTTTGCCGCCATGGAAACCGGACTGCAACGCTATTTACGAAACGGTGTTATTTCGCCGATTGAATTATCTTTGGCCTCCGATATTTCCGCACCAATCAACCTGACCACGCGCGCCATTCCACCCGTGGAAATCCACTGCCGGCTGGGCGACGAACTCCTGCGGATTGATCGTCCGGATGCCGCCGAGGTTCATTTCACTCAGGCGCAAAAGTTGGGGTCAACCAGCCCGCTTCCCGAGGAAGGATTGGGTCTGCTGGCCGTCCAGCGCGAGCAGCATGAACCGGCCTTGCAACATTTGAAGGCGGCCATCCAGCTCGGTTCGACCAGCTTCCTAGTTTATTATTTTTGCGCTGAAGAAAATTATCACGCCACGGCCGATGCCAAAGACCGTTATGCACGGATCAAAAACATGCGAGCCGGCGAGATCCGTAGTGAACTTGAACAATCCATCTACCTGATGCCTGACTTCGGGCCATCGCAGGAACTGGCGGGATTTTTTGAGATGGTACAGGGCGAACGCCTGCCTCGCGCCTGGCAGCATCTGCAACGCGCCATCCAGTTGGAACCAGAAAATCTGTCGTACCAGTTCACGCTGGCACAATTTCAATATCGCAACCGGAATCCACAGGCCGCTCGGCAAACTCTCCAACCACTATTGCAATTAAACGTGGATGCCAAGCTTCGGGCGGACGCCCAGGAATTGTTGAAGGAAATTAATGAAAATAACCGGTAGCGGGTCGCGTTCGATTTTCAAATTTCACATTTGAATTGGTTTGCCTGCCAGGCTGCTATGCCAAACGACGACGAATCAGCTTGCCCGAAGCGGGTAATCGTGAGAAATACATAGCCGATAAACGCTTGAAATAACGGCAGGAAGGGTGGCTGAGTGGTTAAAGGCACCTGACTCGAAATCAGGAGTAGGAGCAATCCTACCGTGGGTTCAAATCCCACCCCTTCCGCCATCTCCGTTTCCTTGGAAATCCAAGGATTTAAGGTTTAAAAAAGGGGGAAATCGTTCAAGTGTCAGTGAAAGTGTCAGTAACACCGTCGGTGTGAGGGTAATTTTCCACTACTCCCGCACAATTCGGTCCGACACCAAAACTGCTCCTTAACGGTTTTAATTTTGTGCCCATAAAATGAAAGGCACAAATGCAAAACCGGTTCACATTGTTCAAGCGCGGTAAAATCTTTTACTGCGAAGATCGTTCCACAGGACAGCAAAAAAGTTTGCAGACCCGTGACGAGTCGGAAGCGCAGAAAATCGTTCAGGCCAAAAACGACGTGGTGTCGTTGCCACAAATGAACTTGGTCATGGCCAAGACCTACCTGTCGGCACAAGACCCCAAACTGATTTCCCGCACCTGGGCGGATGTCTTGGTTCGGTTTTGCGACCGCACCAACGCCAACACCCGGATGCGACACGAGCGCGTTGTCCGCACCCAGCCGATGCAGTTTTTAAAATCCAAGCGGCTGATCGAAACCACGGCGGATGATTTACTGGAAGCTTTGAAGCGTGGCACCAACTCGACGGTGGCTTTCTTGCAGACCATCCACAATGACGCTCTCGGCATGGGCTGGATTCAATCGCCCATTCTGCCGCGCAAACTCTGGCCCAAGGTTAGAAAGAAAGAGCGACGGGCCATCACGGAAGCGGAGCATCTGGCACTGGTGGCAGCCGTCGAAGACAAGGAATGGCGTCTCTATCTAAAACTGCTCTGGTTCACTGGTGCCAGCCAAACCGATGGTGCGAACCTTTCATCGGCCAATCTGGACTGGAAAAACCGCGTGCTGACGTATCGGCGGAAAAAACTTGAAGGACGCAGCCTGCCGCCTGCCTGCTTGGTGATCGGCAAAGGCCTTGAGGAAGTCTTGCAGCAGTTGCCAGAAAAAGGGCCGCTGTTTCCAACCATCACCTTGATGGACGACCGCAGCCGGGCCTGCTTTTTTTGGAAACTCTACAAGCGGCTGAAAATTCAGGGCATCTCGCTTCATAGCTACCGGTATTCATGGGCCGAGCGCGCTAAAGTGGTCGGCATTCCCCAACGCTGGGCCTAAGCCGCGCTGGGACACAATTCCAAGGCGGTGCATGATGCCTATGCACGAAACGCCTTGGTATTTTGCCCGCCGATTGACCAGGCCTGCCAGTGGAATCAATCCGACCACCACGCGACAAATTAACCGACGGCGACTGGACTGGAAGCGTGACCGTTTGATTCTGAGATAGTCAGACGGTTTTTGCCGGCTGAATTTTTCTTTTGCCAATGCTGATAAATGGCCGAAGACATCCGCACCAGCCAGTTACGATCTTTCGTCAGTTCAAGAACATCCTCCGTTGCGAAAAACTTGATGCCGTTCGGCGGCGGATTGCCGAGCGGCTTGAGTAACTTGGCCGCGACGAGTGCGGGGACATCATGAAGTTGGCAGTTAAGCACCCAGGCGGCTTGCTCCGCCGTCAGGCGCGCAGGCAACCGAAGCAGTTGCAAAAATTGATGTTGATTGTCTTTCATGGCCGTTCGATTGCCAGAGGCTGCGACGTATTGTCGCCGTTCTCAATTTGGGCATAAGAATTCTACAAGGAGCCTTAGCCGGCGTCCGGCAGCGGGGGCGGGCGCTGCGCGCCCGCTCCCCCGCCACCGGCCTTGCCGTCCAAGGGATCCATTTCAAATTTGACACGCGCCACAATTGCTTTGGCGTTTTATCGTCGGCATCCATTGGCGGATTTTCGATCTAACGTTTTGTGTCCAACATCGTGAAATGAACCACGTCAAGCCAGACCGTCAGACCATGCCCGCATCCGTCGAGGCAGTCTCATCGTAAAGCCTACCAGCACAGGGAACGCTCCAGCCGTTATAACCCCCGCACGTTCGGCACCAGCCCGTTTTTTCATGTGTCCCGACCGCAGCGTCTGTCTCCACTCGCATCAATACCCGCTATCAGGCGGATAACCGATGCAGACAGCGTCACCGTGTTCGCAAAGCTGTATTTGTCCAGCTCGTATCGATTTGCCCCCAGGCATTTACAAACGTACTCAGCGCCGGCCAGTGCGCTGAAGTATTGGCGAACATCTACCCGTGCCCCACCGGTCTGGATCTTCCACAAATGTTCCATCTGATGTTGCAGCGTGTGATAGTTGCGGGAATTAGTTCCCCCCACCAGACAGTGGAAGTGGAAACGCCCATTTGCTTCGTCGACTTCACCCCGCAGTGCGATGAGCAGGCGATTATAAGGGACGCCACAGACTTTGGCCGTTTCTTGCAACCAGCGATAGGCCATGCCGTAAGCAATGCTTGGTTTAGGGACCGTGCCCTTGAAGGTCGGCGTTGCAAAAACGTCCCACTGGATTCGCGCCAGTGAGAGGCCAAAGTCCGTGGCGGTCTCGGATTTGCGGATCGGATCGCGCCAGTCTCTGTCTATCCGAGGATTCTTAGCCATAAAGTTTAAACCTTTTTGGTTTCAGTGATAATGCTACCCAGCATCGTTGCTTTCCCGCCGTTTTCACCGTGGCGGATTTTGGAAACACCCACCTGGATGGTGGTGCCTACGGATTTACCCCACACCTTGGAACGCTCATCGTCCTTGGTCCGATAATAGAGCATTTCCTCCATGCGATGCTCGGGCGGGTTGCTGTTGTCCATGCACAGCAAATCGTAAGATTCGCCTGCGGGTTTGCCGTTCTTGGCCGGCCACGTGTTGTGAACTTCCTTGAACACGGTTAATGACATGATCATGTTGTTTAGCTTTCTATTTCTGTCAGGTTGGTGATGTCTTCGCGACGGACAGAACAGCGTCATGAAGATTGCGAACATGGGAAGTCCCTTTGAACGGTCTTGCGACGTCCAACCGATTTTCAGAGTGAAGTTTCGTGTTCACACGCCAACCTTAGCGCGTGGAATTTAATGCGGAAGGGATTGGGACAGGCCACCGAAGGGTGCCGTCCCAAACTATTGACTTGGAGGGCGAGGCCTTGGCCCGTTATCTCGCTTGCTTGTCAAACCAAGTCGGAACCAACGCTTTCTTATGGCGTCCGGTGTCAACCAGCGAAAGACACGCTGAAAAATCGATTCGGCAAGTTCTCTTGCGGTAAGCTCATTGTATTTCTCCCGTAGCCAGTTCAGGGCAAGCTCATGGTTAACCGCATCAATCTGTCGCCGTGGTTGATCAAAGACTCTCGCCAATTCACGCATCCACGAGATTCCAAGAGGGTTATTGCGCTGCCAGGCTAGAAGTTCATCTTTAGTAAAATAATGCGCTAATTCAGCGATATAGGATTGGACTGCTTCCCGCTCCGCAATTTGACGTTTGGCCGGGTCTTTGGTGACATTTGCTATTTTAATGAAATCAACCGTT
>JAQGOW010000007.1 GCA_028293405.1 Verrucomicrobiales bacterium | reverse complement strand
CCACGCTTTGCCGATATCCAAATGCAAATCGCGATTGAGCGACAACGGCGTCAGTCCAAGTTCGGGAAAGTACCCGCCGGTATCGTCGAAATACTTTCGGTATTCCTGCACGCCGGTGTGGAAGAAGCCGATGTCGTTGTGATCGGCCTGGAATTGAACGAGTACGTCATTGCGCATGACATGACCAGTGAGTGAGCTTTTCGTATTTTTATCTTGCTGATAAAACAGCTCGAAATTTTCCAAGCCACCGTCCAAACCTTCGTGACGCCAGTAATGTTCGCGGAACTTATGCGCGTCGCCGCTCACACTGGTCCATCCGATTGTCGGCGAGACGGTCGCGCGAGAGTAATTGGCGGGCGAGGTTTTTTCCCATGCGACGCCTTGATCGATCCAGGCGCGCAACAGGCCGATTTGTTTTGGCGTGAGCTTCTCGCCTTTGTCCGGAGGTGGCATTTCCATGTCTTCGACCAACCCAGCCACGTAATAAATCAGCAGACTCTTTGCACTGTTGCCGGAGATGATGTCGACGCCGTCTTTGCCGCCTTTCAAAGCGTCATCGCGGTTGTCCAAGCGAAATTTGCTGCGCGGACGTTCGGGGCCGTGACAGCGGATGCACGACGTGTCGAGAATCGGTTTGATGTCCCGCGCAAAATCGACATCCACCGTTGCGGCAGGCGGCAATTTGGACGCGTCCAGTCCTGCGGCCGTTACAGCGAGGCCGCTGACCAGCAGAAGTATGGACGCGCAACGGAACATGGCTCAATAAAAGTAGTAGGGCTGAACGTTCGAGCCGTGGACGGCGCTGTGACAACCGGCCGTCCAGCAAGTGCCGTAGTGGAGGTAGGTCGTATGGTTGATGTTGCCGATGTAGAGGGTGCCGGGTGTTCCGGGCTTCGGCGTTTGCGCGTGGCAACGGAGGCACAAATTCGAATCGCGAATGGTCAGTAACTTCTGGTTCACCGAGCCGTGGGGGCTGTGGCACGCGGTGCAGCCCTCCCGCAAAGCGGCGTGTTCGAAGACGTGTGGCTTGGTTTGTTCGCGATGACAGTTGCTGCACGATTCATTGACGCGCGCCATGGCGAGCCCGCCGCGCGGTTTCATGATGTCCTGACCGTGTGGGTCGTGACAGTCGACGCAGCTCATTTTGCCTTCGAGGACCGGGTGGTGTTGCGGCAAATGGAACTGGGCGTTTTGCGAGAGGTGACATTGAAAACAGGTCTCAGGTTGTTTGCCGGGGTTGACGATGAACTTGCCGCGACCGCCACCAGCGGCGATGTGTTTGCTGCCGGGGCCGTGGCACGATTCGCAACCTTGTTGGCCGGGCATTTGCGCATCGGTCAAACGCAGGCGTGCGTGCGGACTCGACGGAAACACTCGTGTGATTTTATCATGGCAATCGTTGCACGCTTTGTCGCCGACGTATTTTGCGCCTTCGACTTTTGGCGGCGCGATGACGGTGCCGGTGAAGGTCGCGCAGGAGTTCAGGAGCACGACTGTTCCAGTCGCGATCAGCAGCAAGAGCAGGGGGACAATGGCGCGCTTCACTGAATGCGGACGTTATGGGTTTGGCATGCGCGCGACGCGATAGAATCGCATGTTCGACGCTTTGGGTTCACTGAACACCGTCGGGTTGACGGCGGCGGAATTGGTTGTGCCAGAGTTCCAGTTGGTGAAGTCGGTTGTCGATTGCACGGTATATAAGATGCCAGGGTCGGCGGTGTAGTTGAACGAAACGATGCCGTTCGAGATAACCGGGATCGAAAGGATGGTTGGGACCGGGTTGATGATGGTCACCGTGACCACGGGTGAGGTCGCCGAAATTCCCGCAGCGGTTGCGACGGCAGTCAGGTTGTAAACGCCAACGCCCAGGTTGCTCGCGGTGATCGAGTAGGGCGAGACAGTGGAGGAGCCGATCAACGTTGTGCCTCGGAAAAAGCTGACATTGGTCACTGTGCCGCTGCTGACACTGGCGATCGCCGTGATTTTGACATTTGCAGGAGCGGAATAAACGCTTGACGGTGGATTGGTGATGTTGACCGTCGGCGTTGGCGCCACGGCTGCCGGTGTCGAGCGCGTGTAAGCAAAGCCTCCGCTGGAACCAGAACCCCATGCGGTGAAGTGAACCTGCAGATAGATGTCGTCGGTTTTGAGGTGGCACACGGCGTCTTTGCCAAGAATTCCGCCAGCGACGAATCCCGGAGAACTCGCCGTCGCGAAGGTATAGAAAGGTTTATAGGTCAGCGTGCTGTGATTTGCCAGTGTGCCGAAAGCCCACTCGGTGTCCTTTGGGCTATCAGTCTTGTTAGCCGATCCCTCGAGAACGGAATTGTAGATTGGAAAATTTTGTCCGCGCGTGATGATGACTCGCGCAGTGAGATGGTCACTCGGGCCGGAAACGTTTTGAGTGAAATTGGTGTTTGAACCACTCCAAATCGTTGCGGCCTGGAGGGATGTTGAACCTAAAACGGTGGCGAGCGCGAGGGCTCGGATGGTTGTTTGGGCAAAACTACTAGTGCGCATGCAGTCGTAAGAGGAGCTAACGTTAGTTTTGTTCCCAACAAAATGGCGGGTTTTTCCGGAGAAGATTTCTCTATGCATCCTATTGCCGAGTGCTATTGTCGCATCTAACCCATGCAAACAATCGGCACAATCGATTCCATTTTGCATCACAAAGGCCCTCAGGTCTGGTCCATCTCCCCTGACAAAACCGTGTTCGAAGCCATCGCAATGTTGGCCGAGAAAAATATCGGTGCGCTGCCTGTGATCGAGAACGGGAAAGTTATCGGCATCTTTTCCGAGCGCGATTACACGCGCAAGGTGGCGTTGGCCGGGAAGTCGTCCAAAGGCACGCGCGTGCGCGAAATCATCAGCACGGAAGTGATCAGCGTCACGCCAGGCAGCTCCGTTGAAGAATGCATGCGGTTGATGACGGAACATCGGATTCGTCATCTGCCGGTGTGTCACGACGAAAAGTTGGTCGGATTTATTTCGATCGGCGACCTGGTGAACTGGACCATTTCGATGCAGAGCGCGGCGTTGGATCAGATGGAGAATTATCTCGCTGGACGGTGAGGGGTGGCAAAGTTCAAAGCTCCAGGTTCCAAGTTCCAAGTTGCCGCGCGACTTTGCTTGGAGCGTTATGGTCCGTGATAAGGCGTTATGCCGT
>JAQGOW010000679.1 GCA_028293405.1 Verrucomicrobiales bacterium | reverse complement strand
GGGTGACCTGTTTATAGAACGACACCACACCCGATGAACCATTTTGTTTTGGTTTGCGGCGCGTACGCGCCGCAAACCAAAACAAAATGGTTCATCGGGTGTGGTGTCGTTCTATAAACAGGTCACCCCTACGGGGCTACACACGTTGAAAGCGGAGACCAAAATCTGATCCATTTTGAATAACAGCGGAGTGAATTGCTCAATCAAATTTCTTTAAATACGAATCGCTCATCGTGCTCGATTTCGAACCGCTTTAAAAATTCGATGTATTCTTCGCGGAACGATTTTCGTGCATGATGTTTTTCCTGGTTCTGGATGTAACGAATAACTTCGCTGAGCTGCGAATGGCCGTAGGAAAATGCGCCAAACCCTTCCTGCCAGTTGAACCGACCCACAACCCATTTATTACGATTTATGAAGTTGGTGGATGCACACTTCACGTCGCCGACCAGATCGGACAATGCAGCGTCTGGTTTTAGTCCGACTAACATATGGGTGTGGTCGGGCATGCAATGAATGGCCAGCAGTTTCTGTTTTCGCTCAGTGACGATACCGGTGATGTATTTGTGTAGTTCTTCTTTGTGCGCCTTTGGAATCACGCAGGCGCGGGCTTCGACGGCAAATACTACCTGGATGTAAATTTGCGTGAATGTGTTCGCCATAGGATGGGTGAGATTGTGCGACGGAGGTGAATCGAGACAATGCAATATTTTGCGGAGACACGGTTGTGTTCGTGTGTGTCGCGTACGCGTCACACACGAACACAAAAAATGGGTTGGGTGTTGGTGTGGTTTCTATAAACAGGTCGCCCCTACGGGGCTACCGGCGGGGAACGGTCGTCGTCGTGGCAGTCCGACATCGCTGCATCTCAACACCAGTGGACGTGACGCCGAACGTCGGCCTCGCTCTCCGCGCTCCTGATGCAAATCAATTGTTATTTCCGGTCGGCATGTTTAACTCCACGCGATATTTGAAAGTCACAATGCGTCATACAAAAATTATCGCCACGCTCGGGCCTGCCACGGAATCGCCGGAAATGCTCGGCAAACTGATCGACGAAGGGGTGAATGTCTTTCGTTTGAATATGTCGCACGCGCCGCATGATTGGGTTCGGCGCGTGGTGAAAGACATTCGTGAGGCCGCGGCGGCGCGAAATGTTTTCATCGGCATCATGATGGATACGCAAGGGCCGGCCATTCGCACCGGCGACTTGAGCGTGCCGCTGGACCTCAAGCCAGGGCAGAAATTCACGCTGACGGTGCGCAGCGAGAAGCGCGAAGAGGAAGCGTCGGTTGACGTCAATTACGAGAATTTCGTGAACGACATCAACATCGGCGACATCGTGCTGGTCGATAACGGCAATATCGAAATGAAGGTACTCAGCAAGACCGCGAACAAGGTCGAGTGCGAGGTGCTCACGCCCGGCAAGCTCGGGAGTCGGCGCCATATTAATTTACCGGGTGTGAAGGTCAGTTTGCCGGCGCTCACGGCCAAGGATATTGCGGACGTGAAGGTCGGACTGGAATTGGGCGTGGATTTTATCGCGCTCTCGTTTGTGCGTGAAGCGCGGGACTTGATGCAGTTGCGCGAGTTGTTCGAGGATTGCGCGCACCAACCGTTCGTGATCGCGAAGATTGAGGATCAACAGGCGATCAAAAATCTCGAGGCGATTGTGGCGGAAGCGGACGGGATCATGGTCGCGCGCGGCGATCTTGGGATTGAGATTCCTTACGAGGAATTGCCGATCGTGCAGCGGCGCATTGTGAAAACGTGTTTGCGCGTCGGCAAACCGGTGATCGTCGCCACGCATATGTTGGAGAGCATGATTTCGTCGCCGATGGCCACGCGCGCGGAGGTGACGGATATCGCGAACGCGGTTTATGAACAGGCCGATGCGATCATGCTCAGCGGCGAAACGACGGTCGGCAAATATCCGGTGAAGTGCGTCGAAGTGTTCGATCGCATCGCGACGCGCATCGAACAAAACAGCGACGTGCACGTGCTGCAACACGCGGAAACGAATTCGCCCCGGCAAAAATTGGCGAAGAGCGCGGTGGTGTTGGCGAATGAATTGAAGGCGGCGGCGATTTTGGTGTTCACGCGACACGGTCACATGGCGCGTTACACCGGTTGGTTGCGGCCGCAGCACTCGCCGGTTTATGCGTTGTGCGCTCGGGAAGAAGTTGCGGGCGTGCTCACGTTGAGTTGGGGCGTCACGTCGTTTGTTGTGCCGTTCGATGTGATCGATCCGGAAAACACGATCGAAGCAGCAATCGTGATGTTGCAACAAAAAGGGCATCTGAAACGCGGCGATACGATCGTGGTCGTCGGCGCGTTGTTGTCCGGTGATCAGATGGTCGACGCGGTGCAGATGCGCGTTATTTAAGAGAGCGTTGTCGTGAAAGCGAAAGTTGCGAATCAAAGATTGGCGTCGATCGGGATGGTGGTGGCATCGGCATACTTATCCGGTTGCCAAAGCCCGACGTTCGACGGTCCCCTGCCGCCTAAACAAGTTGTCATCGGCAAATCAGTCGAAGGCCGGCCAATCGCGTGCGAGATTTTCGGCAAGAGCGGCAATGGTTCGCACACGATTTTGATTCTCGCGAGCATTCACGGGAACGAACATGTCGGCACGCCGTTGGTGCAACGGTTGAGCGAATATTTGCGCGAGCATCCGGAGACGGTGGCCGAGCGCCGCATCTTGCTCGTGGCCGAAGCGAATCCCGACGGCGCGTTTTATCATCAACGCCACAACGCGCGCGGCATCGATTTGAATCGGAATTTTCCGGCGAAGAATTGGAATGCGCAAACGGATCACGGCGCGAAACCGTTGTCGGAGCCGGAGAGCCGGGCGTTGCACGGGTTGATTGCGAAATATAAACCGAGCCGGATCGTGAGTTTGCATCAGCCGCTCGAATGCATGGACTTTGACGGACCGGGCCAGGCGTTGGCCGATGCGATGTCGGCCACGTGCGATCTGAAGGTGAATAAAGTCGGCGCGCTGGATGGTTCGCTCGGTTCGTATGCCGGCGAGAAGTTGGGCATCCCGATTGTCACCGTGGAGTTCGACGCGACAGTGAGCGCGTTGCCGACGGCGGAACTTTGGAACCGATACGGCAACACACTTATCACCGCGATTCGATTTCCGTTTCCAACTAACTCTTCGAGCCCAACGCACTGATCAAGTGGCGCAGTTCCTCTTCGACCTGCGTGGGGTCGTTTAAAGTTTCGGCGATTTCGCGTTTGATGATTTCGCGAAAACGTCGGCGCAGGCGATGAATGGCGACCTTCACAGCGGCTTCGTTCATCGACAACTCGGTCGCGGCTCCGGCCTGGCTTAAGTTTTCGGTGTCGCCGGTCAGCCACGGTTTTAGAACTTGAAACAATTTTTCGGTGTCGGCGCAGGAGTGTTCTTGCTCAAGGGAACGCAGCGCGCGTTCTAAAACCGTCAGCGCCCACCTGCGATCAAATTCGTGATCGGGCGCGGCGCAATTTGCATCGGGCAATTGCACGGATGTCGAAGTATCGGTTGCGGCATCGAGAGATTGCATTTGCTGGCCGCCTCCGCGCTTGAGGCGTTTGTCGCGATCGCGGGCGTCGGACAAAAAATGTTTTACGGCTCCGAGGAGATACGAACGGAAACGGCCGCGTTGGCGATCGGCGTTGTC
>JAQGOW010000667.1 GCA_028293405.1 Verrucomicrobiales bacterium | reverse complement strand
AAAAGATTTCGCGCGCCATCATCCCAATGGTTCGATCGGCCGCACGTTGTTGTTGAAGACAAAAGACATCATGCGCACAGGCAGCATGAATGCCATCGCCGACAAATCGCTGACGATCAAAGAAGCGTTGATGATCATGATTCGCGCGCAATCCGGCAGCATCAGTGTCGTCAATAAAGCCGGCAAACTCGTCGGCGTGTTCACCGACGGCGACCTACGTCGTCACATGGCCAAAGATGAGAACGCACTTCAAAGTCGGTTAGAGAACGTTATGACGCCAAAACCCATTTGCGTCCGTGACGATGCCCTCGCCGCCGAGGCTCTGAAGATTTTCAACGAACGCAAAATCGACGATCTCATCGTGGTGAACAGCAAGTATCAACCGGTCGGATTGATCGACTCCCAGGATCTACCCAAACTGAAACTGATGTGAGAACGAGCCTCTTCAAAACCTTGGCTGCGCTTTTCGTCGTCGCCGTTTGTCTCAACATGAAAGCCCAGGAAAAACCGCAGGACAAATTCCAACGCGCGGAACACTTTCAAAGGAAAATCACCAAAACCGTCGAAGCCGATTACCTGCTGTTTCTGCCGAAAGGGTACGATCGCAAAGCCAAGAAACAATGGCCACTGATGCTGTTCCTGCACGGGGCAGGGGAGCGCGGCACCAATGTGTGGCGTGCCGACATTCATGGCCCGAGCCGATACATCACAAACCACGCCGACTTCCCGTTCATTCTGGTTTCGCCGATTTGTCCGGCGGGTGACGAACATTGGTCGAACGAAACGCTAAGCGCGCTTCTCGATTCCGTGATCAAAAAATACAACGCCGATCCAGAGCGCATTTATCTCACCGGTTTGAGCATGGGCGGCTATGGCGCGTGGAATCTAGCATTGGCACATCCCGAAAAGTTCGCCGCAGTCATTCCGATTTGTGGTGGCGGCGAAACCATTCACGTCCATCTCGCTCGCTTGAAATATCTCACGCCCAAAACCACCGCCGCTCTTAAAAATCTGCCGATCTGGGCATTTCACGGTTCCAAAGATTCCGCGGTGCCGGTCAACGAATCCGAGCACATGGTCGAATCCTTCAAGGCGCTCGGAAACAAAGACGTGAAGCTGACGATTTATCCGGGCGTCGAACACAACTCGTGGGAACAGACCTACAACAACCCGGAAATTTACGAGTGGCTTTTGTCGCACAAGCGCGCGGCAAAGTGATCACATATTGATCGCGCGATTGTCCACCGCCATCGCCGCTTCCTTGAGCGCTTCGCCGAGTGTCGGATGCGCGTGACACGTCCGCGCTAAATCCTCACTGCTCGCACAAAACGCCACCGCTGCCGCTGCTTCATTGATAATGTCGTCAGCGTGTTCGCCAATGATGTGAACACCGAGCACACGATCCGTCTTTCTGTCCGCGAGCACTTTCACTTTACCGTGCGTCGCGCCGAGCGTCATTGCGCGCGCGTTCGCTTTAAACGGGAACACGCCTTTTTTGTAATCGGCGCCTGCGGCTTTCAGTTGATCTTCGGTTTGGCCGACCGACGCAATCTGGGGATGCGTATAAACTACACTCGGTATCGCGTCGTAATTCACGTGGCCGAACCCCATGACCAATGCTTCGACGCAAGCGATTGCTTCCTCCTCCGCTTTATGCGCGAGCATTGGCCCATAAATCACATCGCCGATCGCAAAAATATCGGGCACGCCCGTGGCAAAATTTGATCCAACGCTGATGAAGCCTTTGGTGAGTTCGATACCCACTTTCTCCAGGCCCAAACCTTGCGTGTTCGGTCGACGCCCAGCGGCGAGCAGCACCTTGTCGGCAATAATCGGTTCCGCGCCTTCACATTGAACAATCGCCTGGTCACCTTTGCGTTTGGCGCTAAGCACTTTTGTTTTCAACCGAAACTCCATCCCTTGCGCCGTGAAAATCTTCTGCGCCTCCGCCGACATCTCTGAATCCAAGCCGGGCAAGATTCGATCAAGATACTCGAGCACGGTTACCTTCGCTCCCAGGCGATTCCAAACTGACCCCAGTTCCAACCCAATATAACCAGCGCCGATAACGACAAAATTCTTCGGCACCGACGAATACGAAAGTGCTTCTGTGCTCGTCGTCACCACCTCGCCATCGACTTCAACACCAGCCAACGGCGCCGGCACACTACCCGTTGCGATTAGAATATTTTTCGCCTGCAGCTCTACTGTGCCATTGCGGTCCTGCACGTTGACGCGATTTTTGCCGACGATCTGAGCTGTGCCCAAATATTTAGTGACCTTGTTTTTCTTAAACAGGAAATCAACACCCCCGGTCAGCGTGCGAACAATCGATTCCTTGCGCTTCAACATCGTCGCCAAATCCAATTTCACATCGCCGCATTGGATCCCATGTTGCGCAAAATTCTTCTTCGCTTCCCAAAATAGTTGCGACGATTGCAGCAACGCTTTGCTCGGAATACAACCGATGCGCAAACACGTGCCACCGAGCGCCTGCTCTTTTTCCACGCACGCGACGTTCAGCCCAAGCTGCGCTGCGCGAATTGCCGCAGTATATCCTCCGGGGCCAGCGCCGATGACAACGAGGTCGTACTGATTAGCCATGGGTCAAAGTTCCAAAAGAATTCGCGCCGGACTCTCGATGCTATCCTTTACGTGCTTCAGAAACGTAACCGCCTCGCGTCCGTCGACCAGCCGATGGTCATAGCTCAACGCGATATACATCATCGGTCGAATGACCACCTGACCTTGCACTGCAATCGGACGTTCCTGAATCGTGTGCATCCCGAGAATACCGCTCTGTGGCGGGTTGACGATCGGCGTCGACAGGAGCGACCCGTAAATGCCGCCGTTCGTAATCGTAAAAGTTCCCGGCTGCAACTCATCTGGCTTCAACTTGTTTTCCTGCGCACGATGCGCGTAGTCGCCGATTTGTTTTTCAACCTCGGCAAAACTCATCCGCTCCGCATTGCGGATCGAAGGAACGACCAACCCTTTGCCGCTTCCGATGGCAACGCCGATATCAAAGTAATTGTGGTAAACAATATCATCGCCGCGAATGGAAGCATTCAACTGCGGCGTAGCTTTCAAAGCCTCAATCGTCGCGCGAACAAAAAACGACATGAATCCGAGTTTCACTCCGTGTTTTTTCGTGAAGGCCTCCTGATGTTCCTTGCGCAATGCCATCACCGTCGACATGTCGATCTCGTTGAACGTGGTCAACATCGCCATCGAATGTTGCGCTTCAACCAAGCGTCGGGACACCGTCCGTCGCAAAGACGTCATGCGAACGACTTCTTCTTCGCGTCCGCCCTGCGTTTCTTCGTTCGATGCTGGATGTTGGACGTTTTGCGGGGCCGACGTTCGGCTTGGAAGTTCGCCTTTTCCCTTTTCGATGTGCCGCAAAACGTCTTCCTTCAAAACCCTTCCGCCCGGACCAGACGCCTCGACATGCTCCGGGCTCACTTGGTTTTCCGCCATTAACCGTTGCGCTGCCGGCATGACACGTTGCTTTGCTTGAGCGGGGGCGGGTTTTGGTTCAGCCGTCGGTGCTGGTTTTGCAGCGGGTTGTGGTTTTCCAGCCGGATCAATTTCAGCGATCGTCTCGCCAATTTGCGCCTTGTCACCCTTGCGTTTCGTGATCTTGGTTAAAATGCCGGCCACCGGCGCGGGAAGTTCAACCGTGGCTTTCTCTGACTCGAGCGCGACGACATTTTCGTCCTTCTCAACTGCGTCGCCCTCGTGCTTGAGCCATTCGCCAATTTCGACTTCCGTAATTGATTCTCCGACCGACGGCACTTTCAGTTCAATCGCCATACATATCGCATCATCATACAGTCAACCATACTGACCGATTTGCAACCGGTGGGCGCTTGAATTCGGTTTTAATTATTGCGGGACGCCAGCACTTGTTCTGCTTCGGCCAACTTGGCGCGCGTCTCGGCCAGTTCCATTTGCAGCTTCTCGACATTCACCATCCTGGCTTGTTCGCGGGCCTGCCGCCGCTGTTCCAACTGCAACATGACAAAACGCGCGAGCACTTGCAGTGCGTGGCGTTGAGTTTCGATCAAATCCCGCGGGACCTGGTCTAACACGCAGATCGTTCCCAGTGCCTGGCCCTCTCGGCTCACCAACGGCACCCCCGCGTAAAAGCGAATGTTCGGTTTGCACAACACCAGCGGATTATCCGCGAACCGGATGTCCGCAGTGGCATCGCGCACAATCAACGGCCCGTGTTCAAGGATGGTGTGGCCGCAAAAGGAAATATTGCGCGACATCTCGGTCAACGACACCCCGATCTTCGCTTTAAACCACTGCCGCCCTTCATCGACGAACGTGATGAGTGCAATCGGCGCCTCGCAAATCGTCGCGGCAAGATCCGTCAGATCATCGTAAGCCTGTTCCGGCAAGGTATCGAGCACCTGGTATTGCCATAGAACCTCCAGCCGCTGCTTTTCGTCCGGTGGGATCGGCACTTTTTGCCCGACGTTGGCTGCCGCTTCGAGACAACGCTTATCCTCCGGTGCCAGAAACTGCTGGTGTTTGTCGGGATTCATCGCCGCAATCAAATCCAATGGCGCACAAAACGCAATCGCCGCAAACTGGTTCATGGCCTCGTGCCTGCGTGTAGCACCTCCACCGGTTCGCCACTATGATATGGCGCAACGACCCTGATTCGGGTATATATCTGCCCGAAAATGACAAAGCATATCCTGAACAGGACCAAGTGTTACCTGGTCGGTAACATTGAAAACGCCAATTCCCCCGAGTCCTGGCGCGACAAGGTCAAAAACGAACTCCAGTCCACCGGCATTATCTTTTTCGATCCGCTGAAAAAGCCGTTCCTCGATTCCATTAACGAAGACAAGGAACACATCGCAATGCTCCAGCGCTTGCGCACGGAAGGCAACTTCGAGGAACTCTCGAAGATTATGAAAAAAATCCGCGTCGAAGACCTCAGTCTCGTTGACCGCTCTGATTTCATCATCGCCGTCGTTTCCGCGAAGACCGCCTCATGGGGCAGCGCCGAAGAAGTCTTTTGGGCGAATCGCATGAAGAAGCCAATCTTCCTTGTCGTGACCGAAGGCAAACGCGGTTGTCCTTTCTGGATCTTCGGCACGCTCAAGCACGACCAAATTTTTGAAACGATTGAAGACGTCATTGCCGAGTTGGCAAAAATCGATTCCGGCGCAAAGAAGATCGACTACGCTCAGTGGAAGATTTTTCGCGAAGAATATCGCTAGTCTTCCACCGCAATGTCACAGATAAACCCCGTGACGCGCGGCCGACAGAAACGACATTTGATCGAGTTGATTCTGGCGACCTGCGTCGCGGGTTTTTGTTTTGCGGTCACTGCGGCTGAATCTGCTCCCAAGCTAACCGTCTTGCCGGGATTCAAAGTTACGCCCGTCTATTCCGTTCCGCCCGACCAAGGATCATGGATCTGCATGGCGGTTGATCCGCAGGGTCGTCTGATCGTTTCGCCTCAAATAGCCGGTCTGCCAAGCACGAACCCGGTGCCGCCGACGCTTTTTCGCCTCACCATCGACAATGGAAAAGTCTCGCACGTGGAAAAAATCCAGAAAGGAATCAGCGAGCCGCAAGGGATGCTTTACGCATTCGACAGCCTCTACGTGAATGGTAATGGACCCGAAGGCCTTGGAATTTATCGCCTTCGTCGACGCGGCTCTGATGATTTCGAAGACCCGCAATTGCTGCGGCCTGTCCCCTATGCCGGCGAGCACGGGTCGCATTCCTTGGTGCTCGGGCCGGACAAAAAAATCTACATCGCCAGCGGTAATTACATCGATCATGCGCAATTGGAGCCCAATAAAATTTCATCGGCTTCGCCCTTCCAACATTTCGGTGAAGATCAATTACTCCCAAGTTTTGCCGATGCGCAAGGTATCCCCGAAGGTAGTGCAACCTCGCCGCGCGGAACAATCGCGCGCATGAATGCATCGGGCGGCGAATTCGAAATCTTCTGCGGAGAAACGCGCAATATTTACGACATCGCATTCAAAGAGGATGGTGAACTCTTCGGTTTTGATAACGATCACGAAACCGACTGGGGTACTCCATGGTATCGTCCGTGCCTGCTCTATCACCTCGTCTCTGGAGCGGATTATGGCTACCGCGAAGGCAGCGGCAAGTTGCCCGATTACCTCGAAGATATTTTGCCTGCGGTAAAAAAACTCAGCATCGGCGCGCCGACTGGAATGAAGTTCGCCACGGGTACGAAATTCCCTAAAAATTATCGAACCGCCTTGTTCATGTGCGAATGGAATTTTGGACGCATCTTTGCGGCGCATCTACATCCGAACGGATCCGGTTACATCTGCGACGTCGAGACGGTCGTTCACGGAACTCCGCTCAACGTAACCGACATCGAGGTGACCCCCGACGGCTCAATGTACTTTATCACTGGCGGACATAATACGCGCTCAACCTTGTATCGACTCGATTACACCAACCAAGTCGAAACAATCTCCCCGGCAGAATCTCAAGCCAGCAAAAGCGAAGTTGCCAACCTTCGTTCCATCCGCCACGAACTAGAAACGTTTCACGGCAATAGAGACAGTTCCGCAATTAATGCGGCTTGGCCGTTTCTCAGCCACTCTGACCGCGAGATCCGTTATGCAGCACGGGTCGCGGTCGAGTCGCAACCCGTCCGCAAATGGAAGGAGCGCGCGCTGAACGAAACGAATCCAGTTGCCGCGCTCCCTGCGCTTGTGGCGCTCGCGCGCGTCGGTGGCAAAGATGTGCAACCCACACTTCTCCAATCCATTTCGAAATTCCCGTTCGCATCTCTATCGACAAACGAAGCGCTATTAAAATTACGGGCGCTGGAACTTAGCTTTATTCGTCAGGGCCGCCAGACCGCTGACATCGCCTCTCGAGTCGCCGCCGATCTGAGCCCCCA
>JAQGOW010000662.1 GCA_028293405.1 Verrucomicrobiales bacterium | reverse complement strand
TCACGGAACGTTTTTGCTGAACTTCAATCTGGAGCTTGTTTCCGAGCTAGTGCGTTCGCCGAGCAAAGAGCCGGATTACCGCGCTGGCCGCCCTCATGGAACGTTTATTACGAACCTGCATGTCGATGCCGCCGCCATCAAAAGTGCGCTGCAAAAGGCCTGGGGTGCGGATCAAAAACTATCAGCGATTCCGAACATTACAAAATTGGTGCTGGAAAAGTATTCGACCGACGAGTGGAATTTGAAGTTTTGACCGGATGACTACGCGAAATAGGGCGGTCGGATAATGGAAACCCATTTCCCGGTCGCCCTTTTTTGATCGCAGGAGGAACTACGACTCAAATTCTTTTTTGGAGTGGGCGCCCCCAAGTGCAACCAATCACCTGAGAGCGCCCGTTATCCCCCCAAACAACGGTGCCACTCTAGAGACTGGGTGACTTTGCAACAATCAGGCTGGTGCTGTTTGATAAGTCGTGGATTCCACTAAATTTCCCGTCGAAGCGCATCGACTAAGTTTGATCGTCTTTG
Organism: Verrucomicrobiales bacterium; assembly: GCA_028293405.1. Taxonomy (GTDB): domain Bacteria; phylum Verrucomicrobiota; class Verrucomicrobiia; order Limisphaerales; family Palsa-1400; genus JAICXV01. The sequence goes on along the minus strand of JAQGOW010000662.1, from coordinate 3,247 downwards.
AGGAACACGACTTTCATTTTACGTTCGGGTTGTGTCGTGATTTGCTCCAATAAAGTCGGCGCGGACTTGGCCGGTTCTGCGGGTTTGGCGGATGGCTCAAGTGCAGCGTGCAGTGCGCTTTCAACGAGTTGAGTGCAATGCAGTTTGACGGGCGGCAGGGGACCGAGATCGGGTGCGAGATCGGTCGACTTCATTTTCAAAACTTCTTCCGCAGTTTTGCCACGAATGGCTTCAGTAGCGAGACTAGCAACGGCAATGGCCGTTTCGCAGCCGAAACTTTGGAACGAAGCGCGGTCGATTACTTTTCTGCCGTTCTCTTCTTTGAACTTGAGCCAGAGACGAACCATGTCGCCACAACCGGCGCTGCCGGCGGTGCCGACGGCGTCGGCGTTTTCCATTTCGCCGAGGTTCTTCGGATTGGCGAGGGCGTCAGCGACTTTCTGTTCGAAGGTGGTGTCCATATCAGGCGAGTTCGAGTTTGTAGCGTGGAATCTTGGCGTCGACTTCTTTCGACCACGCATCGAGGCCGCCGCGTAGGGTGCGGACATTTTTGAAACCCTGGCCCAAAAAGTAAGCAGCGGCGTCGAGGCCTTGGTTGCCGCGGTGATCGTAAATGACAATCCCTTGTTCGCGCGGCCACTTGGACAAAATTTCCTGCATGGTCGATTGCGACATCAGCACTGCGCCGTCGAGGTGAACGGCTTCGTATTCTTCGCGACTGCGGACGTCGATGAGGCGGACGGTTGGCAAAATTTTTGCCAGTTCTTTCGGCTCAACGAGCAATTCCAAATCTGCTTCGTGGCTTTTCTCCAGGTGCGAAATGATTTCATTCGCGTTGAGGCTGCTTCGTTGGGCGAGCTGCTCAATCGTTTCACCCGGCTGAAAGGCACAACTGCTGCAGCCGCCGAGGTGGAACTTGCGGAACAATGCGCGTTGCGCGCCAGGCATCACCTGGAGCACGCGTTCCATCGGCATATCGGATGTTAATTTCACGTTCACGTCAGGCTCCGAAAAATTTTTGGATTTCTGCGATGACTTCGACCATGCGATCGACTTCCGCGGTCGTGTTGTAGAAATAGAAGCTGGCGCGAGCCGTTGAAGGCACGCCTAACTTTTTCATCAGCGGTTGATTGCAATGATGGCCGCCACGCAATGCGACGCCGCGCTGATCAGCGAAGGTGACGACATCGTGCGCGTGAACTTCGTTGAGCAGAAAACTGACGACGCCAGCGCGACCTTTTTTTGGGCCGAAGAGGCGAATGTCTTTTAAGCCGGCGAGTTTGTCGTAGGCGTAGGCGGAAAGTTGTTCGTCGTGATGTTGGATGCGGTCGCGGCCGATTTCATCCAGGTAATCCATCGCGACACGCAGCCCGATTGCGCCGGAAATGTCGGGCGTGCCGGCTTCGAATTTGTGCGGGATTTCTTTCCATTTGCTCTCGAAGAAATCGACGGTCGAAATCATGTCGCCGCCACCTTGGAACGGCGGCCTTTGTTCGAGAACCTCTGCACGGCCATAAAGCAAACCGATTCCAGTGGGCCCGCACATCTTGTGGCCGGAGAGCGCGAGGAAGTCGCAGCCGATTTCCTGCACATCGACTTTGCGATGGCCGATACTTTGCGCGGCATCAACCAAGGTGGTGATGCCGAGCTTGCGCGCGCGGGCGCAGTATTCAGTAGCGGGATTGACGGTGCCGAGTGTGTTGGAAATGTGCGTGAACGAAAATAGCTTCACCGACTTGTTCAACAGCACATCGAGTTTCGATGCGTCGAGTTGGCCATCGTCGCCCGTCACAGGAATATAGCTGAGCTTGGCGCCGGTGCGTTCGGCTATCATTTGCCACGGCACGATGTTGCTGTGGTGCTCCATCTCGGTGAGCAAAATGATATCGCCGGGTTTGAGAAATTTTGCGCCCCAGGTGTTCGCGACGAGGTTGATGGACTCAGTCGTGCCGCGCGTGAAGATGATTTCGTTCGAGCTGCGGGCGTTAAGAAAGTTTGCGGCGCGTTCCCGAGCACCTTCGAAGGCGATCGTCGAACGATTGCTCAATTCGTGAATGCCGCGATGGACGTTGCTGTTGTCGCGAAGGTAATAGTGATCGAGTGCTTCGATGACTTGTTTCGGCTTTTGCGTCGTGGCGGCGTTGTCGAGGTAGACGAGTTGATGGCCGTGGACTTTCTGGTCAAGGATTGGAAAATCCTTTCGTATCGCGGTCCTATCTTTTGTGGTGGTCTGCACAAACTTCTCTTTAAAAAACGAACGTCGAACATCCAACGTCCAACGTTCAACATCGAACGTAAGCTACATCAGGCCGAGTTCCAACTTGGCGGCTTCGCTCAACATGTCGCGGTTCCAAGGAGGATCCCAGACGAGATGGACTTGGGCTTCTTTGACTTCTGGAAGCGCGGCTAACTTGTTCTCGACGTCTTGTTGCAAGACCGGGCCCATGCCGCAACCGGGCGCGGTTAAAGTCATTTTTACTTCGACGCGATTGGTGCCTTCGGGCAACGGCGTGATCTGCACGTCGTAGACGAGGCCGAGGTCGACGATGTTGACTGGAATTTCGGGATCGAAACAGGTGCGCAGAATGCTCATCACCGTTTCTTCGGCAAGTGGCCCAGTTGGTTGCGCGTTCTCGGTCTTAACGACTTCTTTTCCGATCGCGTCCACGTCCTTGGCGTCGATGCGCGCCAGGTTGCCGTTGATGTTTACGGTGTAACTGCCGCCGAGAGCCTGAGTGATCGTGACAGCCTCACCTGCGTTCAACGTGATCTTCGTGCCGGCCGGGATGAGGACGGCTTCGCAATCGCGTTTTAAAATGATTTCTTCGCCGTACATATTAGAACCCCGGGGTTTTGGGTTCTTCGGTGGAAACGACTTTGTTGTCGCCCTTCAAACCGGCCACGAGCGCGTGCCAAGGCAGGACCGCGCATTTGACGCGCATTGGAAAAGTGTGAACTCCCGCGAACGCGTAAAGTTTGCCCATCGCTTCTTCGTCGGCTTTGCCCGTCGTCACCATTTGTTGAAACAAGCTGAAAAACTTTTGCGCTTCATCGATGGTCTTGCCCTTGAGAAAGTCGGTCATCATCGAGCCACTTGCTTTTGAAATCGCACAACCGGAACCTTCGAAAGTCACATCTTTGATGACGTCGTTTTCAAGCTTCAGATAAACGGCGTAGTTATCGCCGCAGAGTGGATTCGTTCCTTGCGCGGTGTGATTGTGGTCGGGGAGCTTGCCGAAATTACGAG
>JAQGOW010000648.1 GCA_028293405.1 Verrucomicrobiales bacterium | reverse complement strand
CTGAAACGCAGGAACTCACGCGTCGCGAGAGTAGATTCCGTGATCCTCGTCAGCCGCTAAATCTCACGAACAAAACCGTGATCCTCGTTGACGACGGTCTCGCCACTGGTGCAACGATGCATGCGGCCGTCAACGGGGTGAAGACGCACGAACCGGCAGCGGTCATTGTCGCTGTGCCGGTTTCCGCTCGCGACACTTTCAATAAATTCAAATACGAGGTGGACGACATTGTTGCAGTTGCGTTGCCCGAAGAGTTCTCTTCGGTTGGCCAGTGGTACAGAGATTTCACCCAGACAACAGACGAAGAAGTTGCTGAGTTACTCGAGCGCGCCCGGAGCGCGCAGTCGAACCTCATGACGGCTTCTTCGGCACATTGAAGAGAGGAGAGTTATGACAGAAGAAATAAAGGATTCAGAATGGGACAGGTTTTGCGCGGATTTTTCGCGGTTGTTATCAGGATCGCTTGTCACCATTGAGACGATCGATCCTGAAAACGTGCATCGCGAAGTTGCGCGCGAGATCCCGTTCGACGGCATCTCGATGGATCATAGCGACGCGTGCAATGACGTCCTGACAATTCGCGCGTCGCAAGAAGGTCAGCGCCGGCTTGAAGAGCAGGTGATCGAACCCATTCACATCATCGCCCGACGCAAACCCGATGGAGCAAAGGTCCTCGAAATTGTCGGAGAACTGGGCGAGACCCTCATTCACTTTCATTCCGGAACGTGGCCGGAACGATTCACCGAACGGCGACAGTCACAACCGCAACCACAGCCATTTGCTAGTGCTGCGGCCATGGCGTGAGTGCGATGCGACAGGGAGAGTTGGGGTTGGAGACTGGCTCGGAAGTGGAAAGCAAGATATCCGGCTTCACTCTCATTCCTGAGTTCATTACCGAAGCTGACGAATGCGAGTTGCTCGCCAATGTCGAAAGGGGTCTATGGGAAACAGACTGGCGTCGCCGGATCCAACAATATGGTTTGGGTTACGCTGGTGAGCATGGCCGCAAGGCGAGTTGGGTTCGTGACTTTCCAGATTGGCTCAACGCATTAGCAAAACGCGTTGAGCCTTTCTTTGATCGATTTGCAGAGAACAGTGTCATCAACGAATACGTCCCTCCGCTCGGCATCGGGCCGCATCGTGATTATCCGACATTTGGTGCGACGGTTGCGTGCGTGAGTTTAGGGGCTGACATTGTGATGGATTTCATTCATTCGGAACGCGAGTTACGTGTGCCGGCCTTCGTGCCCACCAGAAGTTTGTGGGTGATAACCGGCGAGGCGCGGTATCAGTGGCAGCACTCGATAGCGACGCGGTTAACTGACGTTGTGAACGGAGCGAAGAGGACGAGGGGAAGGCGTGTGTCGATCACGTTTCGAACGGCAAAAGATCAGCGCGCCGTCGAAGAAGCGCGCGCGGAGCGATTGCATCCGGCGTGATTACGCGACGTGAGCGAGTGCAGCGGCGCTGTCCACTTGATCGAGGTCGCTGTCGATCCGCACCTCGCTCAAACCGAGCCAGCGGCAGATGTAGAGAGCTTCCTGCACATCATAGAACACCAGCGCGCGATCGGGATCGTTCGTCCAGCGTTCGATGCCTTGAAAGAAGTGGTGGCTGTGCGCCTGCTGCAAAAAGAATTTGCTGTGCAAGGCGAGATTGGAGACCACGACGTCAGCGGTCCCGGCTGTTTTCAGCGCAATGTTATTGGAGGATTGGACTAACATAACGATGCACACGCTAGCACCATCAGGGAAACACGTAAGTCGGTGACAGGCCCGACTTCTCGTCAGTATCTGTCTGACAGGGAATCCCTCCTCTCGCAACGAGACTCCGGCCCTCTCCTCTGGGGAGGAGAGGGCGCAAGATTCAACCAAGGATGCGTTTGCCTTGGGTGAGGAAGATGCCTTGGAAATTCATTTCGAGCGCCTGGGCGTTGGTCGCTTTGGCGAGCGCTTCTTTTTCTGAAATTTTTCCTTCTTTCACTAAATTGAAAAGTGCCTGGTTGAAATCCTGCATGCCGTCTTCGCCGCCCGTTTCGATCGCAGCGGGAAGCTTTTCGAGGCGATTTTCTTCCATCAATTTTCGGACGGTGCCCGTGTTGATCATGACTTCCTGGGCGGGTATCATTGAGCCAGCCAGTGTCGGCACCATGCGTTGGCAGACGACGGCGTATAATGTGCTGGCGAGTTGGCGTCGGACCTGGTCGCGTTCGTCGGGTTTGAAGAAGTCGAGAATACGACCAACCGATTGGGCGGCGTTCGTCGTGTGCAAGGTGGAGAGCACAAGGTGGCCGGTGTCAGCCGCGCTGATGGCGGCGGCGAAGCTGGTGGCATCGCGCATTTCACCCACCATGATGATGTCGGGATCCTGACGCAGGACGTGTTTCAAACCGCTGGAGAACGACAGGGTGTCGAGACCGACTTCGCGTTGTTCGATAACGGACTGGTTATCCTCGAAAACGTATTCGATGGGGTCTTCCAACGTGACGATGTGTTTGCGTGAGTTGGCGTTGACGTGCTCGATCATCGCGGCAAGCGTGGTCGATTTACCAGACCCCGTAGTTCCGGAGAGCAGAACGATGCCGCGTGGAGTCTCAGCGATTTTTTTGAGGATGGGCAACAAACCGAGTTCCTCGAAAGTCGGAACCTGCGTTTTGACATAGCGCATTGCCAGGCAGGGAACACCGCGTTGGCAAAACACGTTAGTACGAAATCGGCCGATGCCTTCGGCGAAGTAGGAGAAGTCCATTTCGCGCTCGGTCTCGTATCTTTGGCGCAGGTATTTTGGCAGAATGTTGTTCACGACATTTTCCATCCACTCAATTGTGAGCGGCGGGCCATCGACAGAAACGAGACGACGGTTGATGCGGAAAATGATTGGAGTATTCGGTTTGAGGTGGACGTCAGACGAACCACCGTCAACCGCAGCTTTCAAAATTTTGAGGAAAACATCCATGGGAGTCAGGCTAGCAAAGTGAGTGTGAAAGTGAAAGGGGTTTGGGTCAGAAAA
>JAQGOW010000631.1 GCA_028293405.1 Verrucomicrobiales bacterium | reverse complement strand
TATTTAATCGATCAGATGGACTTTACGGGGATCGGAGGCATGCGCGACCAACTCGATTATACGGAAAAAAATCTCCAATTCACCGCGAACCAACTGGTCGGGAAGCTTTGGTCCTTCGGCGCACAATATCGGGTCAGTGATGCAACGTTCGACGAGGATTTCTATCAGATGCCCGATCACACCACGTACGGCAATTTCCGACCAAGACATCGAAATGAAGCCGTGCTGCATCAGGTGCGTTTGAGCAGTAATTTCAATCATCCGAGCGGATTCTTTGCATTGGCCGAAGGCATTTGGAACAGTCAAAGCAATCAGGGGTATGCTCCTGATCTGCCAGGCGATGACTTCTGGCAGATGAACGTGTATGGGGGATACCGTTTCTTCCATCGTCGGGCAGAAGTCACGTTAGCGTTGCTTAATGCGACGGATCAGGATTACCATTTGAATCCGCTGAACCTTCACGACGAGTTTCCACATCGCCGCACGCTTATGACCCGTCTGCGGCTGTCATTTTAGTGAGAGTGGGCCAGTAAACTGTCCCCACTCCTGAACAACCCGAACCCCAACGCGCCTTTCGCGCTGGGGCACGGGTCGAAATTCCGAACCATTACGGGAGAAAACCCGGCAACTGGATCGGGTAGTTCGTTGTAGGAACCGGCCCCGTCGGAAAATAAATCGTAAAACGATAAGCAGTGCTCGTTGGAGGATTGCTCGTGATTGTTACGCAATTCGTGTCGCAGAGGCGATCAGCGGATTTACCCAGATATTCGACTTTCGTGCCGTTCATATAGGGGTCGCACGCAGTATGCGTGGTCGTGTTGGTGTCGGGCTTCCATCCCCAGCCGTTTGCGATAGTTTTTGTGTAGTTGACCAGGCCGACGTACATACCTGGGCAACCCGTACCGGAACCTCCAATAATAGCTTGTGGAGGTGCATAGATGGTAAGAACAGAGAGGTTTGTTGCCATCACTTGCACAGTTGTTGTCGGTGACATAAAACTTTTGTTACCACTATTTTTGTAGTCAGCGGCAAAGAAACCGCCATCTGCGGGTTGAACATCTGTCAACGTCAGGGTTTTGTCCGTTGCACCCGGAATTGGCGTTCCGTTCTTTAGCCATTGGAACTGCACCCCGCCGGGCATTTTTGTCTGCAAGGTGACGTTCTGACCTACAAGGACTGTTTCAACATTGTCGACGTGCGCAGCTGGTGCCTTCGTCTTTTTGTTTGTAGGGACTTTGGTCGTTGTTTGATCGCTCGAGCATGACACCAGCAATGCTGCTGTTGCGGCGATTCCCATCATCATTATTGTTCGGTTGTTCATGGTTGTTCTTTTACTGAGGCCGGGTTGTCGGCTTCAGAAAGGGATACGCACATCCGAGCGAGTTCTTTCAAGTAAATTGTCGGAGTTGCTGAATTTAAAACATGCCTTTCACCGATGCCTGAGTATGATGCGCGACACCACGGTGAATTCGCACGGCTTGATGCGCAATAGAACTGCCCGATCGCTGATCGGTGTGGTCCTGACTGCGCTTTGCGGTCTCCTGCTTTGGAAGGCTCCCTTCGCCGATCCGCTCGCCAATGCCAGTTACGATTACTCCTTTTTGCTCGGCAGCCGGAGCGTTACCAACAACGTCACTTTCATCATGATGGACAACGAGTCGTACGACGCGCTCCATCAAACGCGCGGGCAACCGTGGGACCGCGGGCTCCATGCGCAATTGCTCAACAAGCTGGCGGACGATGGTTGCGCGATGGTCGTCATGGATTCGTTTTTTGGACAGCAGCGCGACGCACAAATAGACGAAGCGCTCGCGCGTGCTATGCGTCGCCAGCAAAAGATCGTGCTCATGGCGGAGCAAGCGCTCGTCGCACATTCTCAATTCGCCGGCGCACGCCCAGTTCTGCCGACGGAGCCGTTCTACAGCGCTGCCCGCACAAATTGGGGTGTCGCGTGGTTGGATCCTGACCCAGATAACATCGTCCGTCGTCATTGGCCGTTTCCCGCGCCCGGTCCGTACCCGAGCCTCGCCGGAACGGCGGCTCGCGCGCTCGGCGCCAAACTGCCTGAAGCGTCACACGAACGCTGGGTCCGTTATTATGGCCAGCAACCGCCGTGGACTCACATCAGTTACAGCGTCGCTCTCAAACAGCCGCCGAACTTCTTCCGTGGCCAAATCGTTTTCATCGGCACCCAAGTGAAAACGTCCGTTGCCGACAATGAGCCAGACGAATTCCGGACGCCTTACAGCCGTTGGACCGGTGAATCTTCCGCCGGAACCGAAATCATTATTGCATCATTTTTGAACCTGACGAACCACGAGTGGCTGCGTCGTTCCGCTTCATTGGACAGGCTGGTTTTGCTGCTGGGCGCGTTAGTGATTGGCGCGGGTCTGCCGCGACTGCGACTATTGTGGGCATGCGTGGGTGCAGTTTGCATCGCTGTGTCGGTGTGCGTTCTGTCGATCAGTATCAGTGCGACCACAAATTATTGGTTCCCATGGCTGTTTGTCGTTGCCGGGCAATTGCCCGTCGCGCTGGGTTGGACGTTGATCGCGTCTCGCGTGGATAAACCTGTGCCGATCGCGGACGAAAATCGCTCCGCGGCAGCTGTAGAAGTTCCGGAAATTCCTGGGTACCGGTTGGTGCAGCCACCATTTGGTAAAGGCGCTTACGGCACCGTTTGGCTGGCGCAAAATCAACGAGGCGAGTGGCGGGCGGTCAAAGTCATCAGCCTCGACAAATTCGACAATGATTCAGGACCGTATGACCGTGAGTTTGAGGGTGTCACGCGTTACCGCGACATTTGTGATAAACATTCTGGTCTCTTGCGAGTCGAGTTCGTCAGTAAAAAATTTGCCACTCATTTCTACTACGTGATGGAACTGGGCGACTCGCTCGAAGCCGGTTGGGAAAAGTTTCCCAACGCGTATAAGCCGCGTGATTTAAACCGGGAATGCGCCCGCTCACCAAAGCGGCGGCTCCCGATCGAGGAGTGTTTGCGCATCGGACTGATTTTGACGGATACCCTGGATTTCATTCATAGGGCAGGGATGACGCATCGTGACATCAAGCCGCAGAATATTGTCTTTGCGAATGGGCAACCAAAACTCGCTGACTTGGGACTTATTGCCTACATCCGACCACCGAGCGAAGAGCACACAGCCGTCGGTACGCCCGGTTATATGCCGCCCGCACCGGAACGGCCGGGGACACCGCAAGCCGACATCTATGCACTGGGAATGGTTCTGTATGTGATCAGCACAGGTCGCAGCCCGGCGTTGTTCCCCGAGTTGTCCGCGACAGTGCTGGGCGAGAAAGATCCGACAGATTTCTTTCTGCTGAACAATGTTGTATTGAAAGCGTGCCATCCGGATGCATCGGAACGGTATCGTTCAGCGCGAGAGATGCATTGCGCGCTCGATGAGTTGCAACGAAACCTGCGGCTATCCTCGAGTTGAACGGCTGAGATCAAAGAATGGAGCAATTCCGTTGACACTCAAACCGAGCGGGTCTTAGTTTCGGCACGTGGGCTCGAATGAAAAGCACTTTCCTGGCAATTGGCCTCGCCGGACATTCTTAAAAACCATGGCTCTGGCAAGTGCCGCCTTGCCGATCGCGACAGGCAAGGTTTCCGCAGTCGGACTGGAGAAACCGGCTGCACCTCAGCTCGAGAATGCTTTTTTTTCCATTCAGTTTGATCTCGCTACAGGTCGGTTTAGCGCCTGGCGCAAAGAGCAGGCACTGCTGATCAACGCGACAGCAACAGCAGCGCTGCCGGCGGGCGTTTGCAGCAGCGCGGATTCGCGATACTCGCACTCGGTCAAGGTGGTTCCCTTTCAGAACGAACTTGGCGCAGGCCGGCAATTGATTGCAATGTGCCGCGATGCCAAACGGGAACTGGATTTTGAGATTCGCCTCTCGCTCTACGACCATCGGGAAACTCTCGCGATCGAAACCCTCTGCCACAACGTTTCGAAGAAGCCATTGAACCTGCAGACGGTAAATCCAGTGCGGGCGCTTCTGTCGGAAAACGGAGGACTGTTTTGGCCGGGAGCCAAGACACTCCTCACCAATGGGCAGATGTATTATGACGCCGGCAAGGTCAAGGGACTCAAGGCGGGAGAGAACAGTAAAAGCTGGTGGAACATTGCGTTGAGCGCCGGTGACAAGAGAGCAGGGCTGGTGGTGGGTTATTTGGAAAACAAATCGTCGCGTGGATTGATTTCCACAAAGCCTTGCGAACCGTCCGATACTTTCGAACTTACGATTGAATCGCGGTATGAACGTGATTTTATTTTACCGTCGGGTGAAAGTGTTTCTTCAGACCGAGTGGTGTTTCATATCGCAGCCAATCCGTTTTTGGCCCTTGAATCGTATGCGCAGTCCATCGGCGATTTGCACAACGTGCGGCTCAATCCTCCCATCAACGGGTGGTGCAGTTGGTTCTCGTTTTTTGGCGCGATCAGCGAGGGAGAAGTAATCCGGAATTCTCTTTTTGCCGCCGAACATCTCAAGCCTTTTGGGTTTGAATACATTCAGGTCGACGACGGTTTCTATCGCGCTTTTGGCGATTGGGAGGGCAACGATCGTTTTCCGCATGGAATGAAATGGCTTGCAGAAAGCATTCGTAAGCACGGGCTCAAACCGGGGATTTGGCTGGCACCATTCGTCATCGCCGAGGGCACTGAAGTCCATCGGCAGCATCCCGATTGGCTGGTGCATCATCCCGATGGCCGGCTCAAGCCGATTGCGCCAAATCTGGCCGAAGGCGCTCCTGACCCAGTGGGCCAAGGCCCCAAGCTTTACTCGCTGGACGTCACGCACCCCGGCGCGGCGCAATGGCTGAGTTCGTTGTTCAAGACCGTGGCGCAGGATTGGGGCTACGATTTCATTAAAATCGATTTTGTCGAATGGAGTTTGTTGGCGGCCGATCGCTTCCATGATCCGACTGTGACCAAAGCCGCGGCCTACCGACGCGCCATCGAGATCATGCGCGAAGCGATGGGGCCGAATAGACATTTGCTTGACTGCGGCCCGGGCAACGTCAGCGTGGGTTTGATCGACAGCATGCGCATCGAACTCGATCAACCGCCCGTCACCTGGCAGCAATACTTCCTGCACTCCGCCAGCAGCGCGCCGGCGGCGGCCAAGCGTTACTATTTTCACAAACGCACCTGGATCAACGATGACGATCACGTGGTCCTGGCAAACCTTACGCCGACGCAGGCGCAGGCGGCAGCGAGTGTTGTGTCCCTCTCGGGCGGCAACATGATTTCCGGGGATCGCATGGCGGACCTCGATCCCATCCGGCTGGATATTTTGCGCAAAGCATTTCCTTCTTACGGAGAAGCCGCGCGACCGATCGACCTCTATCAAAGCGACAAACCAGAGGTGTTCGCTTTGGAAGTCAAAAAACCTTTCGGGCAGTGGCTGGTGCTGGGATTGTTCAACGCCGACCAAAAATCATCGACGACAAAAACCGTTTCGATGGAGAGCCTGGGACTGGATTCGACCAAGACTTACGTG
>JAQGOW010000590.1 GCA_028293405.1 Verrucomicrobiales bacterium | reverse complement strand
CCGATTTTACCAACCGCCTCTGGCAGGTCGGCGTTCAACGGCTGGCGCAGATGGGAATGAATTATAATAAGGAGAACATCCCGCAGGTTGGCTCGTGGGCACAACCGATTTCGACGAGTGGCCAATCAGCCAGCTTCGACATCACATCAAACGTGACCAAAGCTGGTGACGTTTACATCAGCTTTGTCTACCAAACCGGCGCCAATGCTGCCGATATTTCTAATGCTGTGTTGCTGGAAAACGGTGTGCAGATTGATGCAGACAGCCACGTTGGCCACGCGGGTGCAAATTTCCCGAACGGCTTTACGCAGGCGTCTTCCGGGATTCTGCCGTATTATATTTTCCATTTAAAGACCTACCATCCCGGGTCCACTTACACTGTTCAATGCACATTGACCGGCATCGGCGGGACCGCTTCGAACGGCAAAGTTTACATGCCCAATTGGAACTAAATGAAAAAGTTTTTTCTCCTTTCCGTCGCCGTCTTGCTCGCGCTGTTGCCCACGGCGAATGCACAGAATTTGTCGGTATCAACTTTGGCCGGTAACGCCGGCCAAACCAGCGCTGATGGCACGACGATCAATGCGCGTTTCAACAATCCGTGGGGCGTGACCGTCGATGCAAGCGGCAATGTTTATGTCGCCGACACTGACAGTCACATTATCCGCAAAATCACCAGCGCCGGCGTTGTCTCGACGTTCGCGGGAACCGTTGGTATTTCGGGCACGAACGATGCCACCGGGACGAGCGCGACGTTTAATTCGCCGCAAGGCATCGTCATTGATGCGACTGGGAACTTGTACGTCACCGACACAGGCAATCATACCGTTCGCAAGATTACATCGTTGGGTGTTGTTTCAACGTTGGCCGGTGCTCCCACAATTTCCGGCACCACCGACGGAAACAACGGTAACGCACGGTTTAATCAACCGGAAGGAATCGCGATCAATGCAGCCGGAACCATTCTTTACGTCGCCGACACTGCAAATCACACTATCCGCAGCGTCACGGTCGGCGGTAGCGTTATTACTTATGCTGGAACAGCGGGGACTCCGGGCAGCGCAAACTTAACCGGAACGAGTGCGTCGTTTAATACACCACAAGGGGTGGCGGTGGATTCATCCGGCAGTGTGTATGTCGCCGATACGGGCAATCAACTTATTCGTTTGATATCCGCGGGCGGAGTGGTGAGCACTTTTGCCGGTGTGTCTGGAACGATCGGTAGCAATGATGGTGCGACTGGCACAGCGACGTTTTGGGATCCGCTCGGCGTCGCCGTGAGTGGCAGCACTGTTTATGTTGCGGACTCGTTCAATAATACGATTCGTAAAATTAGTGCCGGTTCGGTCAGCACGCCCGCTGGTTCTGCTGGTGTTTTGGGCAGCGCGGATGGAAACGGGGCGAACGCGCGTTTTTGGCAACCGCAAGGCATTGCTGTGGATATTTCCAGCAATGTTTATATTGCTGATGGCGCGAACGGCACGATTCGCAAAATCATCGGCACGACGGTCAGCACATTAGCCGGATCGCCTTCCATCGGCAGCGCCGACGGAAATGCTTCAACAGCACGCTTTTTCTTCCCTGGTGGTGTCGCGATCGACAGCAGCGGCAATAACTACGTTGCAGATACCCAAAACAACACCATTCGCACCGTCACGTCGGCGGGCATAGCGAGCACGCTCGTTGGAACGGTTGGAGTTTCCGGTTCAGCGGATGGAAATGGGACCAGCGCACAGTTCAACGCGCCTCAAGGCATTGCAAAAGATTCGTTGGCGTCCGCCTACTTGTATGTTGCAGACACGGGCAATCATACGATACGAAGAATTAGTGGGACCACTGTCACCTTGTTCGCCGGGACCGCAGGAACAAGCGGCGTCGCAGATGGCACCGGCAGTGCGGCTCAATTTAACTCTCCTCAAGACGTCGCCTTGGATTCTTCGGGCAACATTTTCGTGGCGGATACGTGGAATCATACGATACGCAAGATCACTACGGCTGGTGTCGTCACGGCATTCGCGGGTGTGCCCGGCGCGTTCGGCGACAGTGACGGCACTGGCGCGAATGTCGGCACAAACGGCGCGCGCTTTTATGCTCCTGGCGGCGTGGCGGTTGACGGTTCGGGAAATGTTTTTGTCGCGGACACTTACAACCACACGGTTCGCAAAATTACTTCCGCGGGCGTCGTCAGCACCATTGCGGGGTTGGGTGGTTACTACGGAACGGACGACGGCACTAATGGCAACGCGCATTTCTTCTTCCCACGCTCCGTTTCAGTTGATGCGACCGGTAATGTTTATGTGCTCGATTCTGGAAATCATACGGTCCGAAAGTTGACGGCCTCCGGCACAAACTGGATTGTCACGACTGTCGCCGGCACGGCCAACCTGAGCGGCTCAGCGAAGGGTGTCGGTGGCGCTGCGCGCTTCTTTGCCCCGACCGCTCTCGATATTAACGCCTCTGGCACATTCGCGATTGCTGATCTTGGCAACAACTCGATCCGATCTGCGGTAAGCGGAACAGGCTCTGCGCCGACGATCACCAGCCAACCGCAATCGCAGACTGTCGTGAGCGGTCAAACCGCTTCGTTCAGTGTCACCGCGACGGGAATCGGCACCCTTACGTATCAATGGTATTTCAACACTGGCTTGATCGGTGGCGCGACAACTTCAAGTTATACGAAGGTGAACGCGCAAACGACCGACGCCGGTTCATACTCAGTCACGGTGAGTAACACCGGAGGGCCCACAGCGAGTGCAAATGCAATTCTGACGGTGAATGTTGCTCCTGCAATCACCGCAGGGCCACAAAGCCAAACTGTCAACGCCGGCACGAGCCCTTCGTTCAGCGTGACTGCGACGGGGACCGCGCCTCTGAGCTACCAATGGTTTTTCGGTGCCGCGGCGATTTCCGGTGCAACAACATCTAGTTACACCGTCGCGAACGCTCAAGCGGCGAACGTCGGGAATTATTCAGTCGTCGTGACGAATGTCGCCGGAACCGCGACGAGTGGCAGCGCGGCCCTGAGCGTGACTCCTGTTGGACCCTCGATCACATCGCAACCGCAAAGCCAGGCCGTCGGTCAAAGTTCGAGTGCAACGTTCAGTGTCACTGCGAGCGGTTCCACACCGTTTTCGTATCAATGGCTATTTAATAATGGCGTGATCAACGGAGCGACGAGTTCAAGTTACACGATTGCAAATGCACAACAGGCAAACACCGGAAGCTATTCGGTGGTTGTGACAAACAATTATGGCTCAGCAACGAGTGATGCAGCGACACTGAGCATATTGGTTCCGCCAATCATCAGCACCCAACCACAAGGCCAGTTGGCGAGGATCGGCAGCAATGTCACTTTCACCGTCGGCCTGTCGCAAGGCACGAACGTGGCGTACCAGTGGAAACTAAACGGGAACGCAGTTTCAGGCGCAACCTTGTCGAGCTATTCGATTTCATCGGTGCAGTGGACCAACGCTGGTTCATATTCCGTGGTTGTGACCAATGGCGCAGGGACCGCAACACGTTCAAACGCTATCCTTGCCGTGCAACAGGCGGTTCAGACGTTCTTTGATAACTTTGAAAGCTACAACCTTGGATTCGTGGACAACAACACCAGCGGTGGCCCGAACGCGACGCCAGCAAGTAATCCGTGGTGGTCACTGTCTTCGAGCACTGGCCAAGGTCTTGTGACAAATGCTTCGACTGGGGTCACTCCGCATAGCGGCGCGCAAATGCTTGGTGTGACGCCGGGGCTTACGATTCGTCAGGATTATTTCAACCTGATCTATCGCATGAATTCGGGTGTGAACTACTACGGCAATTTCATGTGCGAATGGTGGTTCTACGATCCATATGGCTCGAACTCCAGTGGCGCGACGAACATGCAGGAATATATTGCGCTGAACGCAAGTTCGCCGGTTCCGACCACGAGCGATACGACGACGTCGTTTTCGGCAATCAATCAACGCATGTCGCTGGGCATGTATAACGGTAATGTCGGTTATAGCTATTCCAACTACCAGGCCCGCATCATCGGCGGCACCGGCGGGACGTTCGGTTCCGGTAATAGCTGGTACAACACGGCGACAACCCGTTCAATCGGCTGGCACCACGCACGTATCGTTGCCGGAATTCCAACGGCCAATGTCGCTCCTATTTCGATGTATATCGACGACATGACCAATGCGACAATTTTCTCAGCGACTGTGGCCACCAATGGTTTTGATCTCATCGAACTCAACCACGAGATGCAGAAAGCAAATTTCTACGGCTACTACGATGACCTCACGTTTCACGCTGACAATGATCCGTGGATTGTTGAACAACCGAAGGATGCGACAGTGGTTGCCAGTAGCAGCACAACGCTCACGACTGTTGCGGTCGGCACCGGTTATCAATGGCGGTTAAACGGCACGGCGATCGGTGGAGCAACTTCAAGTGCATATACGATAGTGTCTACTCAAGGCTCAGACGCCGGCAGTTATACATGCGCGATCACCGGAACCAACGGGACGGTGACGACGAGCGCGGCGGTTATCACAGTTTTTGGTGTGCCAACGATCAATTCGCAGCCGACAAGTCAAACGGTGAACCAAGGTCAGAACGCAACGTTCAGCGTTGCGGCCAGCGGCTTTCCGCCGCTGAGTTATCAATGGAGCTTCAACAACAGCACAATTGGTGGTGCGACTTCAAGCAGCTACACGGTTCAAAATGCAACGGCAGGAAACGTCGGCACTTACACCGTTGTCGCGACGAATCCTTACGGCACCGCGACGAGTTCTCCGGCGACGTTGACTGTTATTCCTGCACCGGCAATTACGTCACAGCCTTCCAGCCTCACTGTGTTGCAAGGTGCGACAGCAAACTTTAGCGTGACGGCAACGGGATCCGGCCTGACGTATCAATGGCGCTTCAACGGAACGCCTATCGCAAATGCCACCGGGACTTCGTATCAGAAGTCAGGGGTTCAACTTTCGGACGCGGGAGGTTATTCCGTGGTGGTGTCGAACACCGTTGGCACCGTGACCAGCAGCAATGCTTCACTTACGGTTGTTACAGCGACGACGGCGCTGAACAGCATTACCGCCAATCCCGATAACAGTATCAGCATGATTTGGCAGGTCGCCGCCACCACGAACTACACGCTGCAATCCAAAACCAACTTGCTCGATGCACAATGGAACACTCTCAACAACTTCTCGCCATCAGGCTCGACCCTCACTGTGTCCGACGGTCCTGTGGCCGATGTGCAACGCACATATCAATTAGCTTCGGCGCAAGGCGAAAGCGAACTCGGCGGATTCCTTCGACTGACCCTCCTTGGCAATTCCGACAATATTGTTTCCATTCCGTTCGGTCGCGCGCCCGCAATCTCGCTGCTCGTGGGCTCGACGTCTGGCAACGTCATCACCGCCAGCAGTTCACCGGGTTGGACGGCGAATCAATTCGTCTATTCCTCAGGAACGCAGTCGAATAATTACTTCGTGCGTTTCACATCCGGCGGCGCAGTTGGACGCATCTATCCAATCACCGCGAACGGTGCGAATACGCTGACCGTCAATCTCGGCACTGATTCATTGGCTGCCGTTGCACAAAACGATTCCTTCGCGATCGAAGCGTATTGGACACTCAATACGGTGTTCCCGAACGGCGCTGGAGTGAACGTCTCGCCGACCGTCGGCAATCGTAACACCGAAGTGCTGATTCCTGACCTGGCCACCAGCGGCATCAATTTGAGCGCTTCGAAAATCTACTTCTTCAACGCCGGTATTTGGAAACAAGTCGGCCAGGGCGGCGCGAGTCACAACGACGACATTCTGCAACCAAACGCATTCTTGATTGTCCGGCATAACGTCGCCACCAACACGGTATTGACGACTGTGGGCCGTGTGATTTCATCGCCGATTACGATGACAGTGGTAGCCCAAAGCAGCGTTTTGCAGGATAACTGCATCGGTCTGCAACGGCCCGTGCCGGTCTCATTGAACGATTCAGGATTAATCAGCAGCGGCGCCTTCAACGCCAGCCCCGTCCCGGGCAGTCGGACGGATGAGTTGCTGACGTTCGACAACAGCGTCGTGGCCCGTAACAAATCTTCGTCTGCATCATATTACTATTGGAGCGGCGCGTGGAGGCAGGTCGGAGCCGGTAGCGCGGATGTTGGTGCTAATCAGATTTTCCAACCCGGCAATGGCGTCATTATTCGCAAAGGCACCAACAACGTTTCGTCCGTCTGGACAAACACGCCGACGTGGACGCAATAAGGACGCACTTAGAAGATTGAAGTTGGGAAGAGCTTGAAACCCAAAGTTCTAACTCCTAACTTCTAACCCTTATATGAACTGGCTTGTATTTGCATTGATGACGGTAGTGTCGTGGGGATTGTATGGGATCCTGCTTCACTCGGGCCAGGTCGCCATGGCCGACAAATCGAACGGGCTCTACAAGGCGTTTCTTTTCGTTGGACTCGCGTATTTCTTAACTGCCGTTTTAGCGCCGCTCGCAATGTTGGTGGTGCGCAAAGCGGATTGGTCATTCCCAACGGCCGGCATGGGCTGGTCATTGGTCGCCGGTATCGCCGGCGCGATTGGCGCGTTTTGTGTGCTGTTGGCTTTTGCGAATGACGGAAAACCTGGCGTGGTTATGTCGATCGTTTTTGCGGGTGCTCCTGTTGTTAACGCCGTTGTCGCCATTTGGATGCATCCACCGGAAGGCGGTCTCGGTTCGATCAAACCGCAGTTTTATCTCGGCATTCTCCTCGCAGCGTTAGGCGGTTGTCTCGTGACATTTTATAAGCCGGCTCCGCCACGCCCAGTCCCAGCAACGGCAGCAGCGGTGAAACAAGCGCCCCATTAAATGGCGAACCCGTTTCCCACGCGCGACGAAATCGAGTCGTTTCAACTCGTTCAACTGCGTCGTGTGTTGGAACAGATCCAGCCGGCGAATAAATTTTACGCGCGCAAACTCAGCGGCATAGAAACGCGCGTATCCAGCCTGAAAGATTTTTCGGATCGATTCCCGTTCACAACGAAACAGGAGCTGAGCGCCGATCAAGTAGCCAACCCGCCGTTTGGAACGAACCTGACGCACGCCGTCGACGAATACACCCGCTACTGCCAGACGAGCGGCACGACGCGCGAACCGTTGCGATGGCTGGACACCAAAGCGGATTGGCAATGGATGGTGGACAGTTGGAAGAGGATTTATACGGCCGCAGGAGTGAACAGCGCTGATCGTATTTACTTCGCATTTTCGTTCGGACCGTTCATCGGCTTCTGGTTGGCTTTCGACGCGGCGCAACAGATCGGATCGATTTGCATCCCCGGCGGAGGACTGAGCACTGCGGCTCGATTGCGCGCGATGCGCGACTCTGCTGCAACTGTAATTTGCTGCACGCCGAGCTACGCGATTCGTTTGGGCGAAGTTGCCGCTGAGGAGAAGATTTCACTCACGTCGATTCGACTGGTGATAGTTGCGGGCGAACCGGGCGGCAGTATTCCGGCAACACGCAAACGCATTGAACAACTGTGGCCAACCGCTCGCATCTTTGATCACCACGGCATGACTGAAACCGGGCCGGTCACTTTCGAGTGCCCGCAACGACCAGGCATTTTGCACGTCATTGAAAGTTCATACCTCACAGAAATCCTGAACACCGACGGCCACGCTGTGGCCCCAGGCGAGCCCGGGGAATTGGTTTTGACGCCTCTCGGCCGCAGTGGTTCTCCCCTGCTCCGTTATAAAACCGGGGACATGGTCAAAGCCGTCGTGCAATCGCGTTGCCAATGCGGTCGTTCAGACCTCGCGCTTGATGGCGGAATCCTCGGGCGCATCGATGACATGATCGTTGTTCGCGGCGTGAATGTTTATCCCAGCGGGTTCGAGGACTTGCTTCGCCGTTTTCCGCAAATTGCCGAATACCAGGTCGAAGTCGACAAGACGAAAACGTTGGCAGAGATTCACCTGCAAATCGAACTGGCGTCCGATGTGGCGAGCGTCGACCAAATCGCCACGCAAATTCAAACTGCCATTCAAGACACTTTTCACCTACGCGTTCCTGTTACACTCGTTGGTCCCGGAACGCTACCGCGTTACGAAATGAAAGCACGTCGGTGGACGGTGCGAGCGAATTGACGAACAAATTTGTGTGCCGCCACGACTTGCGCTGGAACAATCGGCAAATGTAGTATTTTTCAATCCGCCAATTCGCCCATTGAGCAACCAGCCTCTGAAGGTAAGTTGCACCATGTTAAGATGGGCTGTCATATTTCTAATCGTCGCGCTGATTGCAGGGGCTCTGGGTTTTTGGGGTATCATGGGGACGGCAGCAGCGATTGCAAAAGTGCTGTTCTTCATCTTCATTGCTTTCTTCCTATTGATGCTCCTCCTGGGGCTGTTTGTAGGCAGTAAAGTGTGACGACGAAGACGCGAAGTGCGAAGTGAAAGCACGAGTTGAAGGCCGAAGGGTCGCTCAGGTTTTTATTTTGCACCCTTTTTATTTTTGGACAGGCGATGCTGATATGCGTTAGCCTCGCCGGATGAGAATCGGCATCAATACTTTCCTGTTCACTTCTCCGTTCACCAACGAAAGCACACGCCTGTTCCCCAAATTCAAAAAGTGGGGTTTTGATTCCATTGAGCTTGCCGTTGAAGACCCCTCGCACATCGACCCTGCCCACGTGAAGCGTGAGTTGGATAAGAACGGATTGGTCTGCGGTTCTGTTTGCGCCTGTATGGGACCGGATCGCGATTTGCGCGGGAACGCACAGCAACAACGCACCGGCCTTAAATATATGATGAAGGTGATCGACCAAATGGTGGTGCTAGATTGCCCTTCCCTCATCGGTCCCGTTTACTCGTCTGTTGGGCGCGCCGATGCCGTTCCCGCCAAAGAATACAAACAACAATGGCGCACTGCGGCCACCAACCTGAAAGCGTTGTGCAAATACGCACAGGAGCGGAAAAAACAGGTTTGCCTTGAACCGTTGAACCGATTTGAAACCGATTTTATCAACACGTGCGATCAGGCGATCAACATGGTTGAAACGGTTGGAAGTCCAGCGCTGAAAATTCACCTCGATACCTTCCACATGAACATCGAGGAAAAAGATCAAGCGACTGCGATTCGCAAAGCTGGAAAGTTGCTCGGGCATTTTCACGCCTGCGGCAGTGACCGCGGCACGCCTGGAAACGATCACATCGATTGGGTGCCGATCGCCAAGGCGCTGAAGTCGATCGGTTATAAAGGTGATGTTGTGATTGAATCGTTCACGACCGACGTCAAAGTGATTGCGAAGGCGGCGGCGATTTGGCGGCGCATGGAACCGACGCGTGATGAAATTGCCGTTAAAGGCATCAAGTTTTTGAAGAAGACTTTGAACTAGCCGCCAACAGAACGCACAGAATACAAAATGAAAAAGATTTTTGCCCTCCTGACAGTGCTCGGTCTTTCGGCCGGCACATCCTTGTTCGCCGAAATTGACGCAACACTTCCCACGCAAGACGACGACGCGGGATTTGTTTCAATCTTCAACGGCAAAGACCTGACCGGTTGGGAAGGTTTGTCGGAATTTTGGTCGGTGAAGGACGGCGCGATAACCGGCCAAACCACTGAAGGTCATATTCCGAAAGAAAATACCTTTCTCGTGTGGAAAGGCGGATACCCGAGCGACTTCGAAATTCATTGCCAGTTCAAGCTTGTTGCGAACAACGATCAGGGCTTCGCCAATTCCGGGTTTCAATATCGCAGCAAAGTCCTTAAACCCGATTATTTCGTTGTCGGTGGTTATCAGGCCGACATGGAAAATGGGCCGACCTACTCCGGGATACTTTACGAAGAAAAAGGACGCGGTATTCTCGCCAAGCGCGGCGAAATGGTGGTGATTCATCCAGATGGCACAAAGGAAGTCGTCGGAACCACTGGAAAATCTGATGAGATAGAGGCGGCAATCAAAAAAGGTGACTGGAACGATTACGTCATCATCGCCCGGGGCAATCACCTCCAGCATTTCATCAACGGCCATCAGACAATCGAGGTCGTCGACCAACAGGCCGACAAGGCTGCGAAATCCGGCGTGCTTGCGCTGCAGATCCACAGGGGACAACCGATGCTGGTGCAGTTTAAGAACTTCAAAATCAAACAATTCTCGAACTCGGCTGAGACGAAGAAAATCGCGTTCATCGCCGGCAAACCAAGTCACGGGCCCGGCGACCACGAATATCGCGCAGGATTGTTGCTGCTCCAGAAATGTCTCGCGAACGTTCCTGGTATTACCTCAGTTGTTTATTCGAATGATTGGCCGACCGAATCGCACGCTCTCGACGACGCTTCAGCGATTGTGATGTTTACCGATGGCACCGCGAAGCAACCTGCCCTCGAAGGTGACCGCTTGCAGTATCTCGGTGAACTGATGAAGAAGGGCGTCGGTTTCGGCTGCATTCACTACGCTGTCGAGCCCATCAAAGAAAAAGGTGAGAAGGAATTTATCGATTGGATGGGCGGTGCGTTTGAAATTTTTTGGTCGGTGAATCCGCACTGGACCGCCGACTTCAAACAATTGCCACAACATCCCGTCACTCGCGGAGTGCAGCCTTTCAGCATGAATGACGAGTGGTATTTCAACATGCGCTTTCGTCCGAATATGGACGGCGT
>JAQGOW010000568.1 GCA_028293405.1 Verrucomicrobiales bacterium | reverse complement strand
GATGACGATTTCGTTGTCGAACATTTCGCGGGGGACGATCGGGTCGCCGATGCCGGAAACCATCGAATAAGGAGTGGCGTTGGTGCCGACGCGCAGTTCGTTCACGAAATACGTCGAGACAAGGTGCGCGTTCGTCACTGTTTTGAGAACGGTTTCGACCACGGGTGGATCAATAAAGACGCGGTCGGTGTGAAGTTCCGTGCCGTCAGGAACATCGCGAGTCGACAGCGCAGCGTCGGCCAGTCGCCAGGTATTTTGCAATCGTGCGGTAAGCGCGGAGCCGTTTGCCGAAGGCGCGTGGACTAAAAGGAGATTCGCTTTGCCGGGTTCCTGAAGAGCGGCCTGCAACGTGGCGAGCGGCACGTAAACGTTGAGCGGCGCCGTCTGGCTTGCCTGCAAACTGAATCCGCCAAATCGATCTGCGCGAACAATTCCTGCAATCGGAACGCGTAACGAAATAGAGGTTTCGTCACGCGGCGAAATCGGAGCTTCACCCGAAACGAGCGAAGGTTTGTGAATCCGCAGGACAATGGAATCGCCTGCTTTGATCCGGAGTTGTTCTGCCACCGCGGTGTTTACCATTACGCCGTCGAGTTTCAGATTTGATGGCGATGGAGCCATCGACCAAAACCGTTCGTCGACACCAAGGATTTGTACGTGATTGGCGCGAGCCGAAGCGTCGGGATTGCTGGCGGTGCCGGGAAGAAACAAAACCGGTGCGGCTGAGATTTGAGCGTCGGAAATATCGTGCGCCAACTCCGCGCGAAACAGGCGATCCTTGCCAGCGAGCACAAAATCGGTTTGTCCGATTCGTTGCAGGTTTATGTCGCGCAAACTTTCCCGCATCGAATCTCCGACCGCCAATGCCCCCACCAAAACCGCCGTGGCGACAGCGACGCCGAGCATCGTGCCGACGTGGCTGCGCGCGTGAAAACGCAGGCTGCGCAAAATGAATGTTCGCGCTAGACTCATTCGGACGAAGATTGCACAGAACAGCAATATGGTTGAAAGTTTGAATTCGCGCCTTCTTTGCGCGAAATTTTAACGTGCCTGCAACTGAGCTCATCCGAAAAAAAGTTGGCGAATTGCCGCACAAACCGGGGATCTACCTGATGAAGGACCGGTTTGGGACGGTGATTTACGTCGGGAAAGCTCGTGATTTGCGCAAGCGCGTCAGCACATATTTCCAGCCGTCGCGACGGTTGCGATGGGATCTCAAACTCAATGCGCTCGTAGATGCCATTTACGATTTTGATGTGCATACCGTGCGCAACGAGCCGGAAGCGATTCTGCTCGAAGGCAAGCTGATCAAGGAATATCAGCCGCGCTATAACATCAGCTTCCGCGATGACAAACGGTTTTTGTTGTTGAAGGTGAATTTGAATGATCCGATTCCGCGCTTCACGATGACGCGGCTGCGGCAGGAAGATGGCGCGAGGTACTTTGGGCCGTTCGCGCACTCTGCTGCGGCGCGGCACACGCTGACGTTGGCTCGGCGGAAGTTCAACTTGCGCGGATGTCGTCCGCTCACGCCGGGGGAGGTCGACTACAAGCATTGTCTTTACGGCCATCTTAAATATTGCACGGCCCCGTGCATCAAAAACGTTCGGCTCGAAGCGTATAAACAGCAGGTGCTCGCCGCATGTGAATTTCTCTCCGGGCAAACCGAAGAGATGGAGAAGGAACTCGAAGGGCAGATGCGCAAAGCGGCTGTAGCGCAGGATTTCGAGAAAGCGGCCGATTATCGTGACGCGCTCAACGATCTTCGTAAGACGACTGGTCGCATTCGCACTTTCAAGCGGCAACCGTACACGTTGCCCGTAGCGATTGAACCGCATCGCGACATCGCGGAGCTAGCGAAAGCTTTGAATCTACCTGCCAATCCGGAGCGGATTGAAGGGTTCGATATCTCGAACATCAGCGGCACTTTCGCGGTGGCGTCGATGGTGAGCTTTTGGGATGGCAAACCCGACCGGTCGAACTATCGGCGGTTTCGAATGAAAACCGTTGTGGGACAGGACGACTTTGCGTGCATGGCGGAAACGATTCATCGTCGGTACTCGCGTGTGCAAAGGGAAGCCAATGAGGCCCAAATGGGTGAAGTTGCTACGATTGAAGCGACTCTTGATCCCATTGAAGCTCTTCCGAAAGGGCGTTCGCCATATCCTGATCTTATTGTGGTCGACGGTGGTAAAGGTCAACTCAACGCGGCCTGCGCGGAGTTGGAAAAGCTTGGGTTGCGCAACATTCCGATTATCGGGCTTGCCAAAGAATACGAAGAAATTTATCGACCGGGCGAAAGCGAGCCGTTGCGTCTGAGTCATGATTCTGGCGCGTTGAAGCTTTTGCAACGAGTGCGCGATGAATCGCATCGTTTTGCGAACACGTACAACGCGCAGCTGCGCTTGAAGAAAATTTCCGAAAGCATTCTCGACGAGTTCCCGGGAATTGGCGATCAACGTAAGGCGCGCTTGTTGAAGAAATTCGGATCGGTGCAACGACTGCGTTTGGCGACGGTTGAACAAATCGCGGAGGTGTCTGGTTTCGGCGGGAAGGCTGCGGCGGAATTGAAAACGTTCCTGCTCGCGCGGTCTGTGAGCCGAGCGAAGTCGACCGACTCTCCCGAGCCACCAGCGGCGAGTGAGCCAACGAACATTACAGAAAACCCTGAGGACGCCGTTTAGCATTTTCCCGCGTGCTTTTTTACGGCGCGCCTTTTAACGTAGCGCCTTATGCTTTGGATAATCGCATTGCTGTGCCTGGGCATTGTTGGCGCTATTGGATATTACCAAGGGCCTATTCGCGCTACGTGTTCGTTGCTCGGATTAATTTTTGGTTCGCTACTCGCGGCGCCGCTGTCGCCATTGACGAAGAAAATAGTCCCGATACTCGGGTTCAAACATCCGGCATGGGATCTGTTTATCCCCGCGCTGATCGCGTTCCTGATTATCCTGCTCGCGTTCAAAATCCTCGGCCAGGTGCTGCACCGCAAGTTGAGCATTTTCTATAAATATAAAAAGGACGACAAATCTTACTACCGTTGGACCCGCATGTATTCGCGCGTGGGTTTGTGCGTCGGGTTGGTCAACGGAGCCGTTTATTTTTTCCTGTTGATGTTGCCCGTATATATAGCCGGATATTTCACTACGCAGGTTGCTCAAGGCGCGCAGGATCCGAGCTCAGTGCAGAACATCACGAAATTGCGTGAGGAAATGCACGGTCTCAAAGTTGATCATGTCCTGGCCGGTTATGATCCGACGCCGAAACAAACTTACGAGGCCGCCGATATCGTCGGGTTAGTCACGCACAATCCGCTCCTTGAAAGTCGTCTCGCTCACTATCCGCCGTTCCTTACGCTTGGCGAACGCCAGGAATTTAAGGATTTGGGGAACGATGTTCAGCTTCAGCAGATGATTCAATCACAAGCGAGCATCGGAGATATTCTCAAAAATCCGAAGGTGCAGGCACTTGTCACGAACACGGCGATTACCCAGGAAATTACTCAACTCGTCGGCAGCGATCTCGACGACCTGAACGAATATCTGCGCACCGGTCACTCGCCGAAATACGATGCCCAAGCGATTCTCGGACTGTGGAAAATTGATCGTGACGCTACCTTCGCGCAGGAAAAGAAAAAGCTGCAGAACCCGACGCCGCTGAACATCACGAAGCTTCGCAACAGTCTGATGCCGGTAATGGCGGGCCTGAATCTCACGGTCACGACTGATCACAATTTCATTATGAAAAAAGATACCGGGAATGGTTTGCAGGTGATTGGCGCCGGCACGTGGAAAAAAGAAGGCGACAATTACCAAATCAATCTCTCGGGCAATCAACCTGACAATGCCGAAGTCGCCGTCAAGGCCGACGATCAATTGTTGATGCCGCGTAACGGCGTCACGATGGTATTTTCGAAGGAATTGTAAAATTTTTCACGTTGTAAGTCCCTCAATTGTTTAAACTTCCAAGGCCGGAATCTTCCATAGCGCCATTTTAGCCGCTTTTTTGTTGACCATTTAGTCAAACGGCCTAGACTTGGTTCCATGGGCCGAGTTAGTGATGCGAAAGAGAAGTTGATGGATGCGGTTTCAGAGCTGATCTGGACCGGTTCCTACGGCAGCACCACGATCGACCAGATTTGTGACAAGGCCGGGGTGAAAAAGGGCAGCTTCTATTATTTTTTCGAATCAAAGGCTGACGTTGCTGTGGAAGCGCTTGAAGCCGGTTGCGGCAAGAAGCAAACCGAGATGGACAAAATTTTCTCGGCGACCGTTCCGCCGTTGGAACGCATTCGCAAATATTGCGAGTTCGGTTACAACAAACAGGTGGAAATGAAGGCTAAATACGGGTATGTGCTCGGGTGTCCGCTTTGCACGTTAGGCTCGGAAGTAAGCACGCAGGAGCAAAAGTTGCGCGAACGGATCGAGCAAATTTTTGATCAACAACGTAAGTATTTGGAGTCTGCCATCCGCGATGCGCATGCGGAGGGATCAATTAACGCTCCGGACGCGGCCTCAAAAGCGCGAATGTTGCAGGTTTACTTGCACGGGTTGATGACCCAGGCGCGCATCCAGAACGAACTCGGAGTGTTGCGCGAAGGGTTCAGCGGAATTTTCGCGATGCTCGGGGTTAAGGAAGTCGCAACGGTTGCGGCTTAAATTTTTTTCAGCAGGTATTTGACTAAACAGGCGACTACTAGAAGAGGAAAAATTATGAAAACAACATACCAGACCAGAACTACAGCCTCGAAAACGAGCCAGTTCACCAAAATTTGCGTTACGGCCTGCAAGAAACTGCTGGCCCGTATCGAAGAAGCCAAAGAAAACGTCATTGCTGAGTTCAGCGCCAATTTAAAGGGACGCGAACACATGCTGCAATTGGCCGTCAACGAAGCGGAAGCGATAGCGTGGCAGACTGAGTTTCCATATTTAGTCTTCCCAACTCTTGCCCGCGAAAAAGCGGCTTCGGTCGAGAACTGGGCGGCTCACCAGCGGCAAGTCCGTAATGGCGCGCAGCGCGCTTTGCTCACCCACGATTAAGAACTTTAGAAATACACATGAAACAAACGTACATACTCGCTACAACTATTGCCATCGGCGGACTCGCCGCAGCGTTGACAGGTTGCAACCAGCATGCATCCGAACAACAGCAACGCCCGCCAACCCCGGAGGTGACCGTCGCGCCCGTTCAACAACAGGAAGTTGTTGAGTGGGACGAATTCACTGGCCGCACCGAACCGGTTGAATCGGTCGAATTGCGCCCGCGCGTTTCCGGTTACATCCAGGAAGTTCGATTTAAATCCGGTCAACTGGTGAAAAAAGGCGACGTGCTGTTCGTGATCGATCCGCGTTGGCACCAGGCTGAGTATGACAAACTCGCGGCGGACGCGGAGCGCGCCAAAGTGCAATTTGAGAATGCGAAACGTGAAGCGGATCGCAGTGCGCAGTTGCTCGCGAACAAGGCGATTTCCACTGAGGAATCTGACGCACGAGTGATGCGATTCAATGCGGCGAAAGCGGCATTGCTCTCGGCCGAGGCCGCGCGTGATTTTGGAAAACTCGACTTGGACCACACGCAGGTTCGCGCGCCGATTAACGGTCGCGTCAGTCGCGCATTGTTGACCGAAGGTAACTACGTCAGCGGCATCGCAGGTGCGGCCACGACGTTGACGACGATTGTTTCGGTTGACCCTGTCTACGTTTACGTCGACGTCGATGAAGACACGTTGTTGAAGTACAACTCGCTCGCCGCGGCGAACAAGTTGCAAGTGACCGATGACGGGAAAGTGCCGGTCGAATTGCAATTGGGCGACGAAGACGGTTTCACCCACAAGGGAAGCATTGAATCGTTCGACAACAAACTCGATCCGAACACCGGAAGCATTTTGTTGCGGGCGGTGTTTAGTAATGCGGACGCCCGGATTGTGCCCGGTTTGTTTGCGCGCATTCGCGTGCCGTTGAGCGACAAGCACCAGGCGATGCTCGTGAGCGAGCGCGCCATCGGAACCGACCAGGCGCAGAAGTATGTGCTGTCGTTGACGCAGTCGAACACCGTGGCCTATAGCGCGGTGAAACTCGGCCCGGTGATTAACGGCAAGCGTGTGATTCGTTCTGGTTTGCAGCCGGGCGACAAGATTGTCGTGAACGGTTTGCAACGCGTGCGCCCCGGAATGCCCGTGGTGCCGAAAGATGAGGTCGCTGAAAGCAACGGCGAAAAACCGGCCGGCGAAAACAAAGTCGCAAAACGTAACTAAGACCAGACCGAGGCTTCGGCTTCGATTGGAACACCCCATGAATTTTTCACATTTCTTTATTCGACGACCGATCTTTGCCGGTGTGTTGTCGATTTTGATCTTCGTGGTCGGCTTGATTGCTCTGAAGCGATTACCGATCAGTGAGTATCCCGAAATCGTGCCGCCGACAATCGTCGTCCGCGCGACCTATCCGGGCGCGAATCCGAAAACGATTTCGGAAACGGTCGCATCGCCTTTGGAGCAGGAAATCAACGGCGTAGAGAACTCGCTGTATATGTATTCGCAGGCGACGGGCGACGGCGTGATGACTTTGACCATCACGTTCAAGCTCGGGACCGACATCGACAAAGCGCAGGTGCAGGTGCAGAACCGCGTCTCGCAATCGTTGCCAAAACTGCCCGAAGAAGTTCGACGCATCGGCGTAACCACATTGAAACAATCGCCTGACCTCACCATGGTCGTGCACTTGTTCTCGCCGAACGGGCGTTACAACGAAGTGTATCTGCGCAACTACGCGACCTTGCAGGTGAAGGATTCGCTCGCGCGTATTCCTGGCGCGGGTGACGTGGAGGTGTTTGGGTCCGGCGATTACGCGATGCGCGTGTGGTTGAACCCGGACAAAGTTGCCGCGCGCAACTTGACCGCCAGCGACGTGGTTAACGCGATTCGCGAACAGAACGTGCAGGTTGCCGCTGGCGCGATTGGACAGCAGCCCGTTGGTGATCCGGTTAATTTCGAATACCAGATCAACACCAAAGGCCGTCTCATTACACCCGAGGAATTTGGCCAGATCATCGTCAAGACCGGACCCAACGGTGAGAAGACTGTGCTGAAGGACGTTGCGCGCGTTGAAATGAGCGCGGGCAGTTACGCGTTGCGTTCGTTGTTGAACAACAAATCTGCTGTCGCGTTGCCGATCTTCCAGACACCTGGCGCCAATGCGCTCCAGCTCTCGGCTGACGTCCGCGCAAAGATGGACGATTTGAAAAAGAGTTTTCCCGACGGCATCGACTACGCTGTGGTTTACGACCCGACGGTGTTCGTGCGTCACTCGATTGATGCGGTTATTCACACTTTATTGGAAGCGACGCTGCTCGTTGTTCTCGTCGTCATTCTGTTTTTGCAAACATGGCGCGCATCGCTCATTCCGCTTGCCGCTGTGCCGGTGTCGCTTATCGGAACTTTCGCAGTGATGCTCGGGCTTGGGTTTTCGATCAACAACCTGACGTTGTTCGGGTTGGTGTTGGCGATCGGTATTGTCGTCGATGACGCGATTGTCGTCGTCGAAAACGTCGAACGTAATATTGCGCTTGGGCTGTCACCAAGGGACGCAGCCAAACAAGCGATGACCGAAGTGACGAATCCGATTATCGCGACGGCGCTGGTGTTGTGCGCGGTGTTCGTGCCAACAGCGTTCATCAGCGGTTTGACCGGTCAGTTCTATAAGCAGTTCGCGATTACGATTGCGATCTCGACGGTCATTTCCGCATTCAATTCTCTGACACTTTCGCCGGCTTTGTGCGCAGTGTTGCTCAAAGACCACAATGCTCCGAAGGATTGGTTTGGCCGCGTCATGGAACGCACACTTGGTTGGATCTTCCGCCCGTTCAACAGGGTGTTTGCATGGGCCGGCGAAAAATATTCCGCCGGCGTCGCCAGCGTATTGCGCAAGAGCGTGATCGCGCTGATTGCCTACGCGGGTTTGGTTGTGCTTACCGGCTGGAGCTTCAACAAAGTGCCGACGGGCTTCGTGCCGACTCAGGATAAGCAATACATCGTGGCGTTCGCGCAATTGCCGGACGGCTCTTCGCTGGATCGTACGGAAGCGGTCATCAAACGCATGTCCGACCTTGGGATGCAAACGCCCGGCGTGGAAAGCGCGGTCGCGTTTCCTGGTTTGAGCATTAGCGGTTTCAGTGTCGCTCCGAATGCGGGCATCGTCTTTTTCTGTTTGAAACCATTCGACGAGCGCAAAGGCGAAAGCCTCAGCGGCCCGGGAATTTCAGGTGCGTTGAACCAAAAGTTCAGCAGCATCCAGGAAGCGTTCGTGCTCTCCGTCATGCCGCCGCCGGTGATGGGGATTGGTGCGATTGGTGGATTTAAATTGTTCGTCGAAGACCGCGCTGATCTCGGTCACGACGCATTATTCGGCACGATTCAACAGATCGTTGGCCAGAGCTATCAAACGCTTGGTTTGGCTGGAACGTTTTCGACTTATACGGTCAATGTCCCGCAGCTCGATGCCGATGTTGATCGTGTTAAAGCAAAGCAACAAGGCGTGCCGCTGCAGAACATCTTCGACACGATGCAAATCTATTTAGGATCGCTCTATGTGAACGACTTCAATCGGTTCGGTCGCACTTATCAAGTGATTGCGCAAGCGGACTCGCAATATCGCGATCATCCGGAAGCGATCACGCGCCTGAAGACGCGCAACGAAAAAGGCCAGATGGTTCCGCTCGGCACGCTCGTGCGTGTGAACGAAACGCACGGACCTGATCGCGCGATGCGTTACAACGGTTATCCCGCTGCGGAAATCAACGGCGGTCCCGCGCCCGGATTCAGCTCCGGTCAGGCCGAAGCGATCATGAGCAAAATGATGGACGAAAAATTGCCGAAAGGTTTGCAATACGAATGGACTGACCTGACGTATCAGCGAATCCTCGCAGGCAAC
>JAQGOW010000537.1 GCA_028293405.1 Verrucomicrobiales bacterium | reverse complement strand
GCTTGATGTGAATGATTTCACTCCCGGTGCTCAGCCTGTAACTGTGTCCGGCGCGGGCGTTGGCGGACTTGGCGCGATTATGGATACTACAACAGCAACTGCTGTCGGGGTTAACTTTCGCGATGTGACGATGGCCGCAGACACCACCTTCGGTGGCGCGGCTGGTCGTTGGGATATTCGTGTTCGTAACAGCACGGGGGCAGGACCGGGGCTACGCGGCAACGGATTCAATCTCACCAAGGAAGGCGCTGGTTTTGTCAGCATTGCCTGCCAGCGCGATCTTGGAGTGAACACACCGTACTGGAACATGAACCTCGGTAACATCGTCATCAATGCGGGCACTCTAGCCTTGGCTGAGTCGCTTACGGTGGGCAATCCTGCCAAAACAATCACGATCAATTCCGGTGCCGCCATTCAAGTGTTTGACCTCGGCCTGACGAATCCGCTGGTGCGAAACATTTTCGTTTCAGACGGAAAAATCAACGGTAGCGGCGCCAGCACTGACACGAACGTTTTCACTGGGACGATTAACGCGACTGGTACCGTCAGCATCCGTCCCGATCAGTGCGTGATGTTCTTCAACGGACCAATCACCGGTTCTGCCGCGATTGCCGCGTCTGCGGTCGATCCCGGTCGTATCTATCTCAATGGCGCGAATACATTCGCCGGCAATCTGACCGTTACCAACGGCACGATTGGCGGTAACGGTTCGATTACAGGTAGTTTGATAATGCAGGCTGGCACACTCGCGCCGGGTCAAATGGATGTGCTCGGGACATTTTCCGTCGGCGGAAATGCGACGCTTGCAGGAACGAACTTGATGGAAATCAATCGCGCGGCGAGCCCGAATAGTGATCGCTTGAACGTCGGCGGCACGCTGGCGTTTGGCGGCATCTTGAAGGTAGTCCTCGGCGTTGGAGCCGCGTCCCCTCAAGCTGGCGATGTTTACCAGTTGTTCAGCAAAGGCAGCGCGACTTCGTTCAGCTCGATCGTTCTTCCTGATTTGTCAGCGTTGCCCGGTGGGCTGTCGTGGAACACGACCAACCTTGCCGTGAACGGGTCGATCTCTGTTTCGGGAACCGGTCCCGCAAACCCGCCGACCATCACGTCTGCTTCTATATCGGGAGCAAACTTCGTGTTTAGCGGCACGGGCGGCACTCAAGGTAACAATTACATCGTGTTGACTACAACGAACGTGGCTGCGGGGATCACCAATTGGACGAAAATCGCAACCAACCAATTCCAGGCCGGCGGCACGTTCTCAGTAACCAACGTCATCGCACCAAATGCGCCTGCTTCGTTTTACGAACTGCAGGTCCCATAATCCAATTGTTAAATTCGTATGAAAAAGCGTAATGGGTCCAAAGGGGTGATCGTGCAGTCGGTATTTGCCGCTGCACGACGCCCGGCGGTTGCATCGGTCAAAGCTGCATTCACATTGATTGAATTGTTGGTGGTCATAGCCATCATTGCGATTCTCGCGTCGATGTTGTTGCCTGCGTTGTCCAAGGCGAAACAGAAGGGGTTGCAAACGCAATGCATTAGCAACAACAAGCAGATGGCGCTGTCGTTTCAGATGTGGGCGGACGACAACAACGATGGAAAATATCCCTGGAATGCGGGGCGCGGCCAAATAAGCGGAATCGATTCAAGCAAAGCCCCGATCTCAGGCCAATTGCGAACAAACTGGTCGGTGTTGAAGCCGTACTTGGTTAACTCGAAGGTCTTGACGTGTCCCGCGGATACCAAGCGTTCACCGTTTAAAAATTGGGACATCTTCAACATTACTCTCGAGTTTAGAACGAACCTCAGTTACACGTTCTCGCTCGAGTCAATGCCGAGCCGTCCGGGGGCCATGCTGACGGCGGATAACTACTTTTCGTATCCGAATGTCCAGACGCTCGCTTTGCCCGACAACGCCGCCAGTGGTTCTGATCATACCGTCCCAAGAAACGTCCTTCGATATGGTTGGTGGGCCAACGTCAGACATATGAACATCGGGGTCGCCAGCTTTTGTGATGGCAGCGCTCGCTCCCTCAAGGCAGACAAATTGCAGGAGGCATTCACCTTCATGTTTGATCACTATCTCACCGGGGCGTCGGACACATTGAAATTTAAGTTTCCGCAATACAACCCAGTCCCATACTGAGCTGTTGAGGGTAGGGTAGGGCGCGAAACAAGCGTTCTTATCTTCAGTAACTCAGTTACGTAATTTCATTCCCGCGACCAATTTGGTCGCGTTTTTTTTTGCCTTTCCGGCCCCGAGCTTCTTGCCGCAAATCAATATTTCAGGACTACGAAGCACTGCAAAACCTCTTAATTGAGAATGATTTTCTCATCGGTGTTCAATTTAATTTTACTCAATTTTACGAGGGAGAAACGGTGGTTCTCAGCTTTTTCCGTAATATGGCATGAGATTTTCTATTGCAATGGTTCGACAGTATGCCTTATAACCGCCCTCGTAATAACCGAAGCGACAACGACTGTATAACTTACAGCCATTGTCATGGGACTAAATCGACGAGACACGATTTGGCCAAATTACAACCGTTTCACTGTTCCAGTGAAACTAAAGGAGTGTTCGTCACAGTGGCCCCAGGCATCGGTTCAAGGAGTGTGCATTTTAATTTTTTAACTTTGGTGACGTATGCCTATTCGCATTAATTTGCTGGCAGAAGCGCAAGCCGCAGAGGATCTGCGTCGCCGAGACCCGGTCAAACGGGCCGTTTGGATTGGCGGTTTCTTCGTTGCGGTGGTTCTTCTTTGGTGCGGAAAACTTCAAATCGATATTTGGAGCGAGGGCATGACTCGCACTCGTCTCGAACGCGATTGGGCTCTTAAAGAACCCAAATATAAGGTGCTCGTCGCTAGCGTCGAAAAAGCAGACCGTCTCAATGCGTTGGTCGCCGGACTGGATCGCTATTCGACGAATCGATTCCTCTGGGCAAACCCGCTTGATGCGATTCAGCACAGCACAATTGACGACATTCAGGTCACACGTTTTCGTGGCGAACAATCGTTCGAAATGGTGAACCCCGAGAACTCGACCAACACCACGCCCAATGGTCCGGTTGTCACCCACAAGCCGGGAGTCGCCACGGAGAAAATTCGCGTTGTTGTGGAGGCGCGCGATTTCAACAACCAGAACCAAACCTGGACCAAATATAAAGAAGTATTGGCGAGCAGTCCGTATTTCAAACGTCACCTCAAACGCGGCGAAGGCTTTGTTCTCGACGGAACACAGAGCGCGCCAATGCGTGACCCCTACGATCCGTTGCACGAATACGTCTCGTTCAGTTTGGTTTCACGTTTACCGGAGGTGAAACGCTATGAATAACCTTCCCAAAGCAAAACGCGACCAACTGATCCTCATAGTCGTCGTCACGTTAGCCATTATTGGTGCGTTGATATTCTTCGTTGTCGATGCGCAATACTCCGAACTCAAACGGACTCAGCTCAAGACTGAAACAATGCGTGCGAAGTTGATGCAGGCAGACAAACTTTCGCGCACCGAATCAGACCTACAGGCCCGGCTGCAACAGGTGATCAAAGACCTGTCGGCGAAGGAAGCCGTTCTCGCTCCTGACCACGACACCTACGCATGGCTGCTGCAGAATATCGCGCAATTTTTGTCGGTCCATCGCGGGGCCGGCGTGACCCCCTCCGGTATCAGCCAGCCGGACATCGGCGAAACGACGATGATTCCCAAATTCCCGTATAAACAAGCAACGTTTCACGTCAAGAGCTCTGGCTACTTCCATGATGTCGGCCGATTTGTCGCCGATCTAGAGAATGAATTCCCATATGTGCGCGTGCAAAACATCGAAATGTCCCGTGTGACCGGCGCGCCCAGCGCCGATGGTGAAAAACTCGGCGTCTCCTTCGATCTCGTCATGCTGATGCAACCCTCAACCCCGATGGAGAACCGATGAACACGCTGAATTCGTGCAAAGAACGATGGGCGGCACTGGTTTCCGCAGCGGCGGTCTTGGTAGCAGTGGCGTTGATGATCAGCGGTTGCGGTGACGCTCCTAAGCCGGCTGCCAAAAAAACCGACGACAAGTCGAAAGTTGTCCAAACGTCCACCAACGAAGTGGCTATGGAGGTCAAAGCGGAATTTGACGATGATTTAAAGACGAGCAAGGACCCGTTTTTCCCAAATTCGAAACGGCGCGTCGCCAAAGTCGCGAGTGGCAAGACAGTTGCTGAACTCCCAAGAGTGGCTGACATCCGATTGCGCGGGGTAATTGGGTCGCCCGGTAAATACATCGCGATGATCAACGACAAAACATTTGCAGAAGGGGACAAAAGCCAAATCTCAGTGGGTTTGAACCAAAGCCTTGTTATTAAAGTTACTACCATCACCGCGAAAACCGTAACTGTCTTTGTAGATGGTGAAGCTGCACCACGAGAATTAATCTTGGATGCAATCAAAGAGGCGCGGAAATGAACGCCGAAAACACGACCAAACTA
>JAQGOW010000510.1 GCA_028293405.1 Verrucomicrobiales bacterium | reverse complement strand
TCCATGCGCACGGGGGTGCGTTCGCGCAACACCGGGTAACAACCATCGGCGCCGCGTTCGAGAAGTTCGCGACGGATGCGCAGCGGTTGATCGCTAGGATGCCCCATGCGGAACATCCATTGATTGCCCTTCACCGAGCGCACGCTGCGCCGCACCTGGTCGGCGAGCGTTTGAATTCCGAGCCGGTAATACGCCACGGCCAAGGCACTGCAGATGCCATCGCTCGGCCCCTTCGCCTTCTGGTTCGCGAGAAATTCCTCAATCGCCTCCTGAAACCGGCGTTCGAGCAGATGCGCATATCCTTTGAAAGGCACAAGCCCGCGCTGATTGAGACCGGATTTGAGCGGCAAATGAAACCGATGAATCGCGTAGAGAAAAAACAACGCACGAACGCGTTCGTAAAGATTGTCGCTGCGCTCGCGGAATGATTCGAGATCTTCGCATTCGGCCAAAAGCTCCGACAACGTCGCGCTGCGGCAAAATGCATCGAGCGATTCGTTACGAACCGCCGGGTCTGACGCGGTGATGATATTACGAAGCCGACCGGTCATACACCTTTCACGGCGAGCATCTCAACGAGATTGGACAACACTTCGTCGCGATCTTTGCCATCGAACGCCAATGCGAGTTGGGCCGTAAGCAAACCATACTTCGCGCCGATATCGTAACGACGTCCCTGCAGTTCCAACGCTAGATAGCGTTCTTTGCCGGCCAGCTTGTTGAGCGCTATCGAAAGCTGCGCACCGGTTTTTGCACTGGCGACGATTTCGGTGAGCATGTCCATGACCGTGGGTGTAAGGACGTGCATTCCAAAAAAGCACAGGTAACGGCCAGCGCGTAAACCGGGGACGATCAATGTCTGCTCAGCTTCAGTCGGCGTTGGCTTTTCGAGCACCCGTTCGACTTGATAGAGACGTTGGCGACCGGGAACCAGATGTCCACCGACTGTTCCGTAGAACGGCAATTTGCTTTCGTGCGTTGCCTGCACGGCTGAAACGGAACAGGATTCCGCTTTGGCAACTTCCACCAATTGTTCGGCACAGCCATTTGCGGCGCGGCTGACATAGAGATGATCGCCGACGAGCAGTAAAAACGGCTGATCGCCAGAAAACCCGCGGGCGCACTGGACGGCGTGTCCGTATCCAAGCGGTTCCTTTTGTTCAACGAACTGAACTCGGCCGGCATGCGCGCCAGCGGCCGTTTGATAGGCAGCCTGATCGCCCGGACAAATCACCGCGCAAATGTCTTCGATACCCGCGCGCAAAATTTCTTCGATGATTATGGCAAAAGCAGTTTTTTGCGTGCCGTCGCGATCAACCAGCGTTTGCAGCGGTAGAGTGCGCTGGTTCTTACCGGCTGCGGTGATAATGGCTTTACGTATTTCCACGGTATTTGAGTTTGAGGATTGTTCACGAGTGCAGTCGGAGAGTCAATCCGACGGGAGCCTCACCTTCCCAGACGTTTTGTTCAACAACTGTAGAGACAGGAGAGAGAGGAAGTAGAGGAAAGAGAGAAACGGCAGTTTTTTATGGAAAAATGGTGTGGAGAAAATGGGTTGACACGGGAGTTGAGGAGTTTTTAGCCACGGATGGAACATAGATGGAACACCGATTTACGGGGGAGAAGGAATAGGAAAACGCCAACCCCAAATTCCAACATCCAATGGGTTTAACGCAAAGACGCAGAGACGCAATGGAGGAACTGATTTGTTTACAACAAGGGAACGAAGAGAACGAAGCCGCGGAAAAGAAACCAAAACCAACGTCAACTTGCGCGTCCGAGCGACCCGACGCAATAATGCCCCCGATGCGGGCACACACATAATGAAAAAATCGCTACCATACGAGGTTGCGGCCACACTATTGGCGCTATTTGGCGCATTCCTGTTGGTCGGCGCCTTAATGCCCCTAATCAATCCGGGTCAGACCAAGGGCGAGACTCACGCGGAACTTCCTTCGCTTGGCTATTATATCGTGGCAACTCCAATTCCATTGTTGGTTCTGATCGCATCGTGGTACTGCAATAAGAAGGCGCGAACCATTAAACAACAATCGGAACAGTCGTTAGATGTTCCACAACCCGCATGGCAAAGGAGACTGAGGTGGATTCTCAGCGCTATAGTGATCGTTTTCGTATTGTATGCATTTCTCTGGTAGCCTTTCAGATTGTTGCTTTAGGCCCCTTCACATCTATGCCTAGTAATAAGCTTCTCAACGGGGTAACGCATGACATCGCACATCATGCGCTGAGCGGTTTGTCATGGCTGCATCCGCACCTCACGCAGAACCGTAAGAGAGCGGGTCTCGCTGAGCTCACGCTAGACTTGCTGAGCGAGTCTCCACTTCCGGCCAACGTGCCAGACTATCAGCCGCTCAGATTGGCATCGCAGGCACTGCACCGCACTTTTATCGGGATTGTTGAATCAGTTGGTTTCACTGTCGCCAATATTGCTTCGGCTCGGCTCACGTTTCACGTTCTGCACAAGATGATTACTCGTATGCTTCTTGCGATGCTGAGATTGTCACGGCCGCGGATCGAACTTATCGCCAGGAGTTACCAGCATTCTGTACTACCACTCGGCGAGCTCCGGCACCTCGCTAAAATAATAAACATTCCACGTTAGGACTCGGGGCGTCCGTTGCCGTTGAGACGTCCACCAGCGGCTCACTTGCTTTCCACCCATCCATCCAGAATAGTCTCTATGGTGCCAACCAATTCTGACAACGGGGATGAATCCATCGTGATTCAGGGCGCGCGCGAGCACAATCTAAAAGACATTTCCGTCGAAATTCCGCGAAATCAATTTGTCGTGATCACCGGGGTGAGCGGTTCTGGAAAAAGCACGCTCGCGTTTGACATTATTTTCGCCGAGGGCCAGCGACGGTTCCTCGATTCGATGAATGTTTATGCGCGGCAGTTCGTCGAGCAACTCGCGCGACCGGACGTGGATTCGATCACCGGCATTCCGCCGACGGTCAGTATCGAGCAACGCAATTCGCGCGGGGGCGGTAAGAGCACGGTCGCGACGGTCACGGAGGTTTATCATTTTCTGCGCCTGCTCTTTGCCCGTTTGGGAACGCAATATTGTCCGAAATGCGAGCTGCCGGTTCAGGCCCAGACGCGTGATCAACTCGCGCAACGGCTAAAAGCGGAATTGAAACAACGTGGCGATCTGTTGTTGCTCGCGCCGGTTGTGCGGAATCGCAAAGGGTTTCACACGGACGTTGCGATTTGGGCTGCGAAACATGGTTACGCGGAAGTTCGCGCGGATGGCAAAATGCATCGCACGAGTGAGCCGTTGCGACTGGATCGATTTCGTGAACATGACGTGGAAATCGTCACGGGCGTGCTGGAGAAATCTGCGTTTGGTAGCAGCCGACGTAAGGAGGCTCCAACTAAAAAAGAAAAAGGTCAGAGCCTCGTCACCTCGGCTGCTACAAATAAGAAGACTCCTCAACAGCTGATCGACGAAACAATTGCCCTCGGCCACGGAACGATTTACGCGCTGGGCAATGATCGCAAAATCACGGTCCATTCAACGGAACGTTCCTGCCCGGGTTGTGGCGAATCGTTCGGCGAGCTCGACCCGAAAATTTTCAGTTACAACTCGCCGCAAGGTTGGTGTCCGACATGCCGCGGGTTTGGAGAGATTTTTTATCTGCCGGACGTCGAACGCGGCGCGCGTGCGGAATCGATTGAAGAATCCTGGTTCGAATGGCAGGAGGGCAAACGCGAACTCTGCGGCACCTGTCACGGCACTCGACTGAATCGCATTGCAAAGGCAGTGCGTTGGCAAAGTTTCGCGCCACCGAAGCGCAGCGGCATTCCAGCCAAACCGACGATTGTAGACATCTCCAACTCATCCGTCGATCAAACCTTGGAAGCGTTCCAGAATTTGAAACTGGCCGGACGCGAAGGTGAAATTGCGCGCGATATCATTCCCGAAATTCGCGAGCGCCTGAAATTTTTGCGCGAGGTCGGTCTGGGCTATCTACAACTCGGTCGTGCCGCAACCACGTTGTCGGGCGGCGAAGCGCAACGCATTCGTTTGGCGGCGCAACTCGGTTCCAATCTCAGCGGCGTTCTCTATGTGTTGGACGAACCGACGGTTGGATTGCACTCGCGTGATAACGAAAAGCTTTTGAGCGCACTCGATATGCTCAAGCAACGCGGCAATTCGTTGATCGTTGTGGAACACGACGAAGAAAC
>JAQGOW010000498.1 GCA_028293405.1 Verrucomicrobiales bacterium | reverse complement strand
CCACGGCATCGACAACGTCTCTCAAACGCCACCTCTACCTGTAAAGTGTTACCCATGTTCTGAACCATCGGTGTTACCGATGTTCTGAACCTGCACCATCGGGCGGCGGTGGTGGCTTTGGCGAATTTGATTGTTCGGCTTCTTGCGCGGCTAAAGCTTCGGGGCCGTAGGCGCGTTTGAGATCTGTCAGTGCTTGTGCATGGGTGGGAGGCTCGGAAGCGGGATTGAACGAACCGATGGCGAGCCGGCCGAAATGCATCGCGACATCGAGGAGGCCGGCCAGTTGGGAGATTGTTGGCAGCGCATGGGGACGACGTTGCTCGTAGCGTTCCTGGGCGAGTCGGCCTGCTTCGATCCAGAATCGCCATTCGGCGTGTTCGCGCTCAATAACCTGGCGGGTGCGAGCACACCTGGGTAACTGCGGCTGATCTGCAGAACGTGTGGACTTTTCCGGTGGAGAAGGTCCGTAGACTTCAGTCAGTACGGGTTCCCAGAGGGCTTGCCATTCGGCGTCTTGCTTGCGGCGGTGAGCGAGCCGGGCGACTTCGGTAGCGTCGAAGATTTCGGGAGCGAGGCGCGCGAGTCGGCGATGGGCGCGGATGGCGCGGTTGTAGGCGGTGAGGGCGAGAGATAGATCGTTGGGGCCACGGCGGAAACCGGGAAGGTTGCGAAGGCACGTGCGGTTGACACTGCGCATGTGAGTTCGGACGTGGCGTCGGGCGATGCAGCGGGATGCATCGCGCCGACGCGTCAGCGTGAGTCGGAACTTGACCATTTGTTCACTTTTTCTTTACCGGTCGGAAGTGGACGACGCGGCGAGTCAGAACAAATTATTCGATGGCACCGCTAATCGCGGATGCCGGATCGTCCCTACCACCGAGCGAATCAGGCTTTCCAGTCCTGGACCTGTTCATGGAATTCGGCGGAAGGAATTTCGTTTACCGGAACGCTGAACTGGAGCGGGCCGGTGGCTTGCTCGATCTGGCGACGGAGGTTGCGGGCGGCGCTCATGAGTTGAGGCGTGCTCAGCTCTGTGAGATCGCGGGTCGGCGAGCTCGATTTCGACACGGCGCAACTGTTCACCGATGGCATCGACATGTTCGGAGGTGGAAGCGAGCCACTTAGCGCGGAGCGCTTCGAGTTCGATGGCGTGGAGGTTTTGGATCTCGAACTGGTGCTTGCGGCTCCAGTCGATGAGGGTGGGTTTGGTAACGTTGAGTTCGGTTTCGAGGCGCGCATAGGTCCAGCCTTGGGCGCGGAGTTCGACGAAACGACGGACGGTTTCTGGTGCATGCATAACGGACAACCTTTCTACAGCAATCTTTCAAAGCCGGGACAAACGCCGGCACGTTTGTGTCAGCGAACGACAACAGTTCACCGACGGATTCTTAGGATTCTTTGAGTTTTAGAGTTTCGAGTTATATAGCGGACGCGTTTTCACGC
Organism: Verrucomicrobiales bacterium; assembly: GCA_028293405.1. GTDB lineage: Bacteria > Verrucomicrobiota > Verrucomicrobiia > Limisphaerales > Palsa-1400 > JAICXV01. Next base: position 5,597 of record JAQGOW010000498.1, on the reverse strand, counting down.
ATTCGCTTAAACCCTCTCTCACCGAGAAAGGCCCGAGTAGCGGGGGCGCTCACTCCTCCGGAGCAAGTTGGCCGGTCGCACGAACCCCGCACCGCAGGGCTGATTGACAGGGAGAATTTCGGAGTTTTTGGGAAAAATTTCAAGTGGGAAAATCACTATTCGTCAGAATTCTCTCAGTACACTGTCATTGCTCGGGAACTTGAGGAATGGACGAGTGATGAGTTGTGAGCTCGGGTGATATTTGTAACCGTCGACACTAAGCAAAATATCGCGCGCACGAATCCATGCGGATACGTTTGCGTGATATTCGCCAACAGTGTTACGGCTGCAAAGCAGTGTCGTGAAATAGAGTGAAAAAGAACGCTGTGCCTGCGCCCATGGTGCTCTCAGCTCTGACTTTGCCGCCGTGGCTTTGCACAATGTGTTTCACGATCGCCAAACCAAGCCCGGTTCCACCAGCCTCCCGCGAACGAGCTTTATCAACCCGATAAAAACGTTCGAAAATCCGAGGTAACGCATCGGCAGGAATACCTCGACCATCGTCTCGGACCTCAACTTCGACGAGATCTTCACCGGACGGTTTCGCGGAAACGGTTACTTGCCCGTTGGGTTTTCCATACTTGATCGCGTTTTCAATCAGGTTCCAAAAGACCTGCTTGATCCGGTCGGGGTCGGCTGAAAGCACCACGGATGAATCGATCTCATTTTTGAGATGCATCTGTTGCGCCACCGCGCGTTCGCGTAAATCCTCGAACACCGCATCGACAATCCCGCGTATATTTACGGTATGGAGATTGAGGATCACCCGACCACTTTCCAGCTGAGAGATCGTGAGTAAATCATCGATCAGCCGCGCGAGCCGCACCGCGTGTTTGTCTATGCCTTGCAAAAACCGTGTTGATACGTCCGGGTCATGCATGGCACCAGTAAGCAACGTCTCAGAGAATCCTTTAATCATCGACAACGGCGTCCGTAGTTCATGACTGACATTCGCGACAAACTCACGCCGCGTTTCTTCCAACGCTTTGATACGCGTCACATCATGGAAAACTAAAACTGCGCCCAAACGTTCACCGCGCTCGCCCCTGATCGTCGCGGCATTGAGTTGCAACCATCTACTTCGCAGGCCCGGGACTTCGATTTCGTGCTCCAGCACTTGTGGTTCGATCTCCAGCTGCTCGATCACCGCGGCCAGTTCATGTAAACGAAATGCTTCCAGCACGCTTTTGCCGTTAAGGCTTCCCGTAAAATCAAAAAATTCCTCCAGTGCGCGATTGGTGACTTGAATGGCACCGCGCTCGTCCAATACCAAAAGCCCTTCGGCCATGCTGTTGAGCAATGTCTTCTGCTGCGCTTCAATTTTTTCTACTACTCCACGGTGCTGCTCACGAAGCGACGACAGCTCATTTGCATGTTTAGCATCGGATTCGCGAAGTCGTTTTCGGAAGTAGAAATAAACTGAAGCAGCGATTGCGAACCAAATAACTGTCAGCAGTGGCCACATTATTCGGCGACGAATCTATATCCGACGCCGCGCGTAGTCTCGATATATTCTGCGGCAACTCCTAGCTTTTCGCGCAATCGACGCATGTGCGTATCGACAGTCCGCGTGTCGACATATTTTTCGTAATCCCAGACCTCCTTCAGCATTTGTTCCCGCGTGCGAACCGCACCGCGTGCTTCAATCAAGTAAACCAGCAGCTTAAACTCAGTCGCCGTTAGTTCCACTTTCTTGCGGTCTGCCGTGACGATGTGCCGCGAAACGTCGACGGTGAGTTTTCCAAACCGATATTGTTCCGCAGAACTGCCGCCGTGAGTCCGTTCCAGAAGTTTTTTGACGCGCAGGACCAATTCACGCGGACTGAACGGTTTCGTCACATAATCGTCAGCCCCCAACTCGAGACCGAGCACCCGATCGATTTCCGCTGCTTTCGCCGTGAGCATAATGATCGGAATGCACGCGGTGACTGGTGCGCCCTTGAATACACGGCACAAGGCAAATCCGTCCATTTCCGGCAACATGACATCGAGGATAATCAAATCTGGCGAAGTGCTTTTGACTTTCTCTAACGCTTCTCCTCCATCCTTTGCGGTGACGACATTGAACCCCCCTTGCTTGAGGTTGTAAGCAATCAATTCAAGCGCGTCCGGTTCGTCATCCACGATTAGGATTTTGCGGCTCATTGTTTTTTGCCGCCGTGCCGGATGTCCTCAGCCTCACAAAGGTAAACAACTTCCTCGGCGATGTTCGTCGCATGGTCGGCGATGCGTTCAAGCGCTTTGGAAACAACCATAAGATTCAAACATCGTCCGATGTTCTTAGGGTTCTCGACCATGAAACTTGCCAGCTCACGTTGCAGTTGTTTGTGGATTCCATCGACCTCTTTGTCGCGCGGGATCACCGCACGCGCCTTTTCCGATTCCCGGTTCACAAACGCGTCGAGTGCCACCTTCAACATATCCAGTGCCAGTTGGGCCATGCGCGGAATGTCGATATATGGTTTGAGCTGCGGCTCCTGGTTCAACTCAAGCGTCCGGCGAGCAACCGTAGTTGCTTCGTCTGCCACGCGTTCAAGGTTTTGTGCAATCTTGCTCGCCACGACGATGAAGCGCAGGTCGGATGCCAACGGTGCTTTCGACAACAGATGTATGGCCATCTCATCGATCTCCACTTCCAGCTCGTCCACAATGTTGTCTTTTTCCTGTACGCTACGCGCAAGGTCATCACTGTGATCGACCAATGCTTTGACCGCGTTAATGACAAGGGTCTCCGCATTGCTCGCCATGGTGAGCAACTTATCTTTGAGGGTCGCGATTTCCTGGTCGAGGTGTCGTTGCATAATTGTTTAGCCGAACCGGCCGGTGACATAATCTTCCGTCTGCTTCTTCGCAGGGTTCGTGAAGATCTTGTTCGTGTTGTCGTATTCGATGAGTTCGCCCAAATAGAAAAATGCGGTGTAATCGGAAATGCGCGCTGCCTGCTGCATATTGTGTGTCACGATCACAATCGTAAAATCCTTCTTCAGTTGCAGAATCAATTCTTCAATTTTGGAAGTGGCTATCGGGTCCAGCGCTGACGCCGGTTCGTCCATCAATAGTATTTCGGGCCGGATCGCTATCGCACGCGCAATGCACAAGCGTTGTTGTTGTCCGCCTGAAAGGCCTAGAGCGCTCGTCTCCAACCGATCTTTGACTTCGTCCCATAGCGCCGCATTGCACAAACTTTTCTCAATGATGACGTCCAACTCTGATTTCTTTTTCGTTCCGTGTAAGCGTAATCCGTATGCGACGTTTTCGTAGATGGACTTCGGGAACGGGTTGGAACGTTGGAACACCATGCCGACTCTTTTTCGAAGTTCAATGACGTCGACATCCGGTGCGTAGATATTCTGTCCACCGATCAATACATCTCCGCTGACCCGCACGTTACCGATGAGATCATTCATTCGATTGAAACAGCGCAGGAAAGTGGACTTGCCGCAACCCGACGGACCGATGAAAGCCGTCACAACATTTTGGTCGAGCTTGATCGAGATATCCCTCAATGCCTGCATCTTGCCGTACCAAAGCGACACGTCGCTGCATTGAATAAAATCCTTTTGTGCACCTTTCTCTTCTGCGATTGGCGGAGCAGGAACTGGTCGTAATGGTGTTTCGGTCATACTAATGCAACGCGCGCAATTTGGCTCTCATCCGGCCGCGAATAATCACAGCCACGACGTTCAGTGAAAAAGTCAAGATCAGCAACGTCAACACCGTGGCATAAAGCAACGGTCGCGTCTGATCAATGTTCGGCGATTGTGTCGACAAAATGAACACGTGATAGCCGAGGTCCATGAACTGGTCGGTCGGACTTTTCGGCATGTGAGCCATGTAATACGCCGCGCCGGTGAATAATATCGGAGCTACCTCACCGGCCGCGCGTCCTATCGCCAGGATCGCACCCGTCATGATTCCGGGCAGCGCTTGCGGGAAGACAATCTTTCGGATTGTCTCAAGCTTTGTCGCTCCCAATGCCAGGCTCGCCTCGCGCAAACCTTGCGGAATGGCGCGCAGTGATTCCTCCGTAGCAACGATAACCACTGGCAACGTCATTACAGCCAGAGTCAACGACGCCCATAGAATCGCCGGCTTGCCCCAAATCGGCTCAGCGACGTGCGAGTAAAACACCGAATCGATGTTGCGCCCGACGTAGTTGATGAAGAACCCCAGACCGAATAAACCAAACACGATTGATGGCACTCCCGCCAGATTGTTTACAGCACCACGGATGATGCGCGTGAACAGTGAAGAGTGATGCGCGTATTCCGTCAGATAGATCGCTGTAATAACCCCAACAGGCACAACGAAAATCGTCATCAGGAAGACACGCGCCGTTGTCCCGACGATCATCGGCAACACGCCCGCGTTTTCTACGCTGAACATGTCGCGCTCAGTCCCACCAGTCAAAAAACGCCACGTGAAATGCGCACCCCCGTTGAGCGCGATGTTGCCGAGGATGACCAATAAAATCACGAGGATCAGCCACGTTGCGGCTCCCGTAAGCCCTGTGAAAAAAAACGATGCCCAATCAAATCTCGATCGGCGAAAGCTCAAACTTGCAGCGCTCATTTTGCTTTACCCTCCAACCGTGCTTTGACTCGATGCATCACAAGTTCCCCGACGAGGTTCGACACAAATGTCACTGCGAACAACAGCACACCAATCATGAACAGCATCCTGTAGTGGTGCCCGCCCACTACCGTTTCCGCCAGTTCCGCCGCAATCGTGGTCGTTACCGTGCGTGTTGAATCAAAAATGTTCCATGACATGATGCTCGCATTGCCGCTGGCCATCAGCACGATCATCGTCTCCCCAATCGCACGGCCAAATCCGAGCACGATTGCCGCGAAGACACCTGGCATTGCCGCCGGCAACACGATTCCCCACGCCGCCTGCCATTTTGTTGAACCCACTGCCAGCGCGCCGTGGACATAACTACGTGGCACGCTCGTGAGCGCATCTTCCGCAATTGAAAAAATCACCGGGATCACAGCCAACGCCAACGCCGCTCCCGCCACGAAGGCATTTAACCGCGACGCGTATCCAAATACACTTTGCAGCACACTCGCCATAACGATCAACGCAAAGAAACCGAGCACGACCGACGGAATGCCTGAAAGCATTTCGATGCAGGGCTTGATGATTTCCCGCGCTCGCGGCCTCGCTAATTGTGAAACGTAGATCGCCGCACCCAATCCCAACGGCACTGCAATAAGGAGTGCGACCAGCGTAGCCTTCAAGGTGCCGACAAGCAGGGGAATGATATTGTATTTGGGAACGGCTGACACCGGTTGCCAGATATATTCAGGTTTGTCATAGCTGGACCATTGATACGGTTTCAGGATGTAACGCCACTCCGTCGTGTTGACCTTCGCATCCTTGTTATCCGACCCTTCCTTTGCCCCTTCTTCCCGCACTTCCATCAACAGTTTCAACGTTTCACGATCAGTCGCGGCAAACTCCTGCGGCGTCAGCCCGAGGTATTCACGCAATTTCTCTGGAGACAGCTTGTCCATCTCCGCCACTGGAATTACAGCCTGTGCACCAGAGGAATT
>JAQGOW010000489.1 GCA_028293405.1 Verrucomicrobiales bacterium | reverse complement strand
CTGAGAATGACAACTGAACTCAACACCGACAGCGGAATTGAAATCGCGATAATGACTGTGCTGCGCCACGAACCGATAAACAAAAGAATCATCAACGCAGTCAGGGCCGCTGCGATCGTGCCTTCTTTCAACACGTCGGAAATCGCGTTGCGCACGAACATCGATTGGTCCGCGAATTCTTTCACCTCCAACTCCGGCGGCACTGTGCTGAGGATGCCGGGCAAAAGCGCTTTGATCTGATGCACGACATCGAGCGTCGAGGCCGAACCAGTTTTCAAGACCGTCAGCAACGCGCCGCGCACCCCATCTTTGCGCACGATATTTTGTTGCGGCAAATAGCCGTCGCGGATTTGCGCCACGTCCCGCACATAAATTGTGGCGCCGTTCACAATCTTAATCGGAAGATTGTTCAAATCCTCCAACATGCGTGGGCTGCCGTTGAGTTCGATGTCGTATTCGGTGGAACCAATCTTGGCCGTTCCACCTGGCAAAATGAGATTCTGCGCACTAATGGCATTAACGACGTCGGTCGGGGACAAGCCTTTCGACTTGAGAGCCGCTAAATCCAGGTCAGCCGACACGAGCCGGGTTTTGCCGCCGTATGGCCATGGCATCACTGCGCCACGAACCGTCGACAGCCCGACGCGCACCTGATTCAACGTCATGTCGTAGATTTCCTGTTCCGACAACGTTTTGCTCGTGATGCTGTATTGGAGAATCGGAACGGTGGAAGCGTTGTAGCGAATGATCAACGGCGGCGTTTGGCCGGGCGGCATCTGGCGCAGGACCGTTTGAGCAACAGCGGTGACTTGCGCCACACCGGCGTCCACCGAGGCATTTGGCTGCAAGAAAACTTTGATAACGCCGACGCCATTGTAAGACGTCGATTCCATGTGTTCGATGTCATTGACAGTGGCGGTCATCGCACGCTCGTGATTGTAGACGATGCGTTGCTCGATGTTTTGCGCGTCGAGTCCCTGATATTGCCAAATGACGCTGATGACCGGGATGTTGATCGCGGGGAAAATATCCGTGGCCGTGTTAAGAATGACCAACGGCGCCAGCAGCAGCAAAAAAATGGCTGCTACGACAAATGTATAAGGGCGTCGTAACGCCAGCGCGACTATCCACATAATGTAGTGAATTCCCTGACGCTCATGGACAGTTTCGTGTTCATTAAATATTTAACTGGGTTCACCGAAAAACCCCTTGATCAAGTGCTTTATGCCTGAGCCGGGTTACTGACGGTGAGGCGCTGCTTGGGAATGCAGCGCAAGGAGAACAGTTTAAACACACATTTGATTTTGCACAAGTGCTGCCCCGTAGCGCAGCCGTCCCCGGCTGCGGGTTCCGGCGGCGTCTCGCCGCCACATCGTTCGGACAGGACGTCGTTCATCCTTGAATAACCCCGCAGCCTTACTATTTTTGAATGCGGTACCCTGGCTCTACGTCGATTGCCTCGGTCCACTTCATTATGAATTGTCGCTTTTTACGTGTCTTTTTGTCGTTCGCGTCGGTCGCTCTTTGCGCCGTATCGCTTAAAGCTCAAACAGCCGAGTGGCTTTGGGATTCCAAGAACAATGATTCGAGTGGCAACCAGGTGCGGTATTTCCGCAAAGTGATCGATGTCCCTCATTCGTTCGTCCGGGCTGAGTTGGTGACGACTGCAGATGATAAAGGCGAGGTGTTCATTAACGGGCAATTGGTCGCGACGATTAAAGATTGGAAAGAACCAGTGGTCGTTGATGTCACCAAACATCTGCACGAGGGCTCAAACGTCATTTCCGCGCGCATCGAAAACGCCGGTGCAAAAGCAGGTTTCATCGCCCGCCTGCAAACGGTTCATCCGACACTCGGTTCTGACCGACAGAAATATAGCGCGGCACAACATGCTGGCCTCCGCTGGATCAATGTTTACGTCACCGACACCTCCTGGACCGTTTCAAGCGAAGAACCCGCCGATTGGAAGAAGGTCAAGTTTGATGACCACGAATGGAAGCACGCAACTTCTGTTGGCAAATTGGGCGACAAACCATGGGGCAACGTGTTCATGCCTCCGAGCGCGACTGCCGCCGAGTCGATCAAAGTGATGCCCGGCTTCAAGGTTGAGTTACTGCGTTCGGCCGGTATCACCGAAGGTTCCTGGGTTTCGATGACGATCGATCCCGCCGGTCGACTCATTGTCTCGCCGCAATACGAAAATCATCTGCTCCGGTTCACTATCAAAGGCGGCAAAGTCGCGAAAGTTGAAACCATCGAACAGCCCATCGGCGAAGCGATGGGCTTGCTCTACGCGAAAAATAGTTTGTTCGTTAACGGCAAAGGTCCAAATGGCCTGGGCATTTATCGCATGATGGAACGTGCCGACAGCTACGACGCGCCCGTGTTGATTCGCCCCATCGAAAAAGCCGAAGGCGAACATGGCTCGCACGCGGTCTTGCTCGGGCCTGACGAACGACTCTATGTCGTGAACGGCAACTTCACCAAGCGTCCCACCGATCAATCGCCGGATTCGCCGATGTTTAACTATGCCGACGACCAACTGTTGCCGCGTGCCAATGACGGAAATGGTTTTGGTATGGGTGTTTTGCCGCCCGGCGGATTTGTGATGCGGATGGATTTGGATGGACGCAATCCGGAACTCTTCGCTGCTGGAATGCGTAACACTTATGACATCGCTTTCAACAACGAGGGCGAGTTGTTCGGGTTCGACAGCGATATGGAATGGGATTGGGGCACGCCATGGTATCGTCCGACGCGCATCGCGCACATCGTTTCTGGTGGCGATTATGGTTTCCGCGAAGGCACCGGCAAATTCCCGCCATATTATCAAGACACGTTGCCCCCGATCAAAAATATCGGCCTCGGTTCCCCGACCGGTATCAAGTTCGGTTACGCCAGCAATTTTCCGGAGAAATATCGTAACGCCTTGTTCCTGCTCGATTGGTCCTATGGTCGCATCATGATGGCATATCTGAAGCCGGACGGCTCAACTTACACTGGCGAGGTTGAAACTCTCCTGCGCGGCAAACCGCTTAACGTTACCGATGTGGAATTCGGAAACGACGGCGCGATGTATTTCCTGAGCGGCGGACGACACACGCAGGCCGGTCTCTATCGCGTTACCTACGTTGGTAAAAAATTGAAGTCGAAGGAGACCACCGAAGAATTGGCCAACGCCGCCAGAGCGCGTCAGGCCCGTGAACTCCGCCATAAACTCGAAACGTTCCAAGGTCGGCGCGTGCCCGGCGCCGTGGACTTTGCGTGGCCACACCTCGCGAGCAACGACCGCTTCATTCGCTTCGCCGCGCGTATTGCGATCGAGAGCCAGGAAGTCAGTTCATGGAAAGATCGTGCGTTGAACGAAACCAACGTGAACGCCGGATTGACCGCGTTATTGGCCTTGGCCCGTTCCGGCGAAGTCGATACGCAAACCCCGCTGTTAAAGGCTCTGAGAAAATTCCCGATCGACACGCTCAACGATGAGCAAGAGATGCTGAAACTGCGCGTCATCGAAGTCAGCTTCGCGCGTCAAGGCAGGCCGCAGCCTGAAATGCAGCAGCTTGCGATCGAAAAACTCAACCCGCATTACCCAGCGAAAAACGAACTTTTGAATCGCGAGTATTGCCAATTACTCCTTTACCTCGGCGCACCCGATGCGATCTCGAAGACGTTGTCATTGCTCCAAAAAGCGCCGACTCAGGAAGAGCAGATTTATTATGTGCTGCGCCTGCGCACGATCACCAATGGTTGGACGCTAGATCAGCGCAAACAATATTTCACGTGGTTTAACAACGACCGCAGCAAGCTCGGGCACGACGCCGAAGTCCTAAAGTTTTTTGCCGATGTCGAGCGCGATTACAGCGATGGCTCAAGCTTCCCGAAATTCATGGAAGACTTCCGCAACGAAGCGATTGGCACCTTGACGCCCGAAGACAAACTGGCGCTCACGCCGGTGTTGCCCAAGGAAGAAACGAACAAAGCTGTGACGATCACTCCTCACAAATTCGTGCAAGCGTGGAAGCTTCAGGACTTGTTGTCCTCCACGGAATTTCTCAACCGCGGACGTTCATTCAAAAAAGGCAAAGAAGCGTTTGCCGCCGCGCAGTGCGCACAATGCCATCGTTTCGGTAACGCCGGTGGAGCGGTCGGGCCAGAGTTAACCGCCGTGGCCAGTCGCTTGGCCGCGCGCGATATTTTGGAATCAATCATCGAGCCTTCCAAGGTCGTCTCGGAACAATTCCAAAACACGACATTGTTCCTAAAAGATGGCGATGACGTCACCGGACGCATCGTTGCAGAGGACGACAACAAAATCGTCGTCATCACCGACGCCTTGAAGCAGACGAAGAAAGAAGTCAAAAAGGCCGACGTGCAAGAACGCCGCGCCTCGAAACTTTCGCCGATGCCGGAAGGTTTGGTAAACGTCCTGACGCGCGATGAAATCTTGGACTTGGTGGCCTACCTCCAATCCGCCGGCAAACCAAAGTTCCACGCATTTAAGAAGTAACTCTCTGTTGCCCTCTCCTCTTCTGGAGGAGGGGGCCGGACAGAGGACGCAGTCGGTCGATTCTTCAAATTTCCCATTCCGGCCATCAATTGCAGTTAAGCTTGCGACCGTTAACGCGTCTGTTTAATGTCCAACCGTCTTATGGAACGTAGTGCTAAAGAAATTACTTTGTTCGCGATCACCGCTTTCGGTGTCTGGTGCGCCGTTTGGGCCATTTTGCTCACCAACGGTTGGCTCGGCGCTTTTTCGCTGTTGCTGATTGCCATTGGCCTCGGGAGCTTCGCGTGCGCAGCAAAGAATAATCCGTAGTCCACACCGCACTGCGTCGCATTCCGACCAGGCACACATGCAACTCTCCGGACTCAATCTCGTCGCTGGCAAATGGGTCGGTGGCGGGCAAAAGGTTTTCTCCAATAACAACCCGACAACCGGCGAGAAGCTCAGCCCGGATTTTCGCGAAGCGTCCGACCAGGAAGTCGAGTTGGCAGCACTACAAGCCGCGGCAGCTTTCGATATTTACGAACGCACTACCCCTGAACAGCGTTCCATTTTTTTGCGCCGCATTGCCGAGGAAATTAACAATCTCGGCGATGAACTGATCCAACGCGCGAAGGCAGAAACAGCATTACCCGAAGCCCGCCTGATCGGCGAACGCGCGCGCACCATGGGTCAATTGACCATGTTCGCCGACTTGATCCAGGAAGGATCATGGATCGAAGCGACGATTGACCGCGCCATTCCCGATCGCAAACCGCTGCCGAAAGCTGACCTGCGCCGCATGTCCGTTCCGCTTGGGCCGGTAGTTGTTTTTAGCGCGAGCAATTTTCCTCTCGCATTTTCCGTCGCTGGCGGCGACACCGCCTCGGCGCTTGCGGCCGGTTGCCCGGTCATTGTCAAAGCGCATCGCGGTCATCCCGGCACGTCCGAGTTAGTAGCACGCGCGGTGCAAAAAGCCGTCGATGCGTGCGGTATGCCTGCTGGACTATTTTCGATGTTGCAAGGCACGGGGCAGATGGGTTTGCAACTGGTGCGCCATCCCGTTATCAAAGCTGTCGGTTTCACCGGTTCACTCCGTGGCGGACGTGCATTGTTTGACGCAGCGTCAGCGCGACCTGAGCCGATTCCGGTTTACGCAGAAATGGGCAGTATTAATCCGGTGTTCATTTTGCCGGGCGCATTGCAAACCAAAGCGTCGGCGATTGCGGAGACGTTGATGCAATCAGTGACGCTCGGTGTCGGTCAGTTTTGCACGAATCCTGGTCTCGTGTTCGGTTTGCGCGGGAACGCTTTTTCAGATTTCGCGAACAAGGCAAACGAACTCGCCCACAAATTTTCCGGCACGATGCTCACGCAAGACATCTGCAAACGCTATCGCGAGAGTGTCGAGAAAGCCGCTAGTGTTCACGGCGTGCAATCCAGCGGTAAGCCGTCGTCCTCAGCCCAAGCAGCCGATGCTGCCGCTGTGGTGCTGCAGGCCGATGCTGAAACGTTTTTGAAGCAGCAGGAGTTGCACGAAGAGATTTTTGGTCCTGCCACGTTATTGGTGAACTGCGGTTCTCCGGCAGAGTTGGAAACGATTGCTCGCTCGTTGCCCGGACAACTCACGGCCACAGTTCACGGCACCGACGAAGATCTGGCTCAATACAAGAATCTCATCCAAATCTTGCAGCAGAAAGCCGGACGTTTGTTGTTAAACGGATTTCCAACTGGCGTCGAGGTTTGTCCTTCGATGCAACACGGCGGACCTTATCCAGCGACGACCGATTCGCGTTCGACCTCGGTTGGAACAGGGGCGATTAAACGTTTTGTGCGGCCGGTTTGTTTCCAGAATTTCCCTCAATCAGCGTTGCCGCCGGAATTGCAAAACGATAACCCTCGCAATATCTGGCGGATCGTTGATGGCCAATTCACGCGCGAGAAGTGTTAGCTAAAAAAAAGCCGCGCGCGACATGCGGCGGCTTTCTGGATTGGCCAACCGGCTACGCAGCTCTCTTAACCATTTCAGGTCCTCCGCAGCCTCGAAGCCAGTTGGAAATTGGCTCTCCAACTCTAGATCGCTCGCAGTTTTTTTCTACGCAGAGAAAATGCAATTTGTGCAATGGGTGACGACCTGAGCGCATGGACTTGCAAATGGTGCTCGGGCCAAGTATTCACCGTTCATGGCTGATCCCGTTGTTTTTCAAAAATCTCCGATCGTTCAACTCGTCGAACCAGGAACGTATTGGTGGTGCGCTTGTGGTCGTTCCAAGAGTCAGCCGTTTTGCGATGGTTCACATGCAGCGACCGGCTTCGGGCCGATGAAGGTCGGGATCACCGAGAAGAAGACGGTGGCCTGGTGCGCGTGCAAACATTCCAAGAACATGCCGTTTTGTGACGGATCGCACAGCAAGCTGTAGGCGCTCTACCAGTTGGCGGACGCGGCTCGCATCAAAAATTTATCGCGCGAAATCGAGGTTTGAATATGCTCGTCAGCATGAAATCACTGCTGACGCTGTTGTGCGTTTTGCCTTTGTTGTCGGTTTGTGCGAAGGAGTCCGTCTTTGAGGTCGGCGTGGCGCGGGTGGATATCACGCCGGATTATCCGATTCGGCTGAATGGTTATCTCGCGCGCAAGGCCGAGTGCGACGGGGTTATTCAACACGTGTTTGCCAAGGCGCTGGCGATCGGGACCGATAAGCAAGGGCCGGCGATTTTGATTTCGGTCGATAATTGCATTTTGCCGGCGACGGTTCGCGAAGAGATTTTGCAACGGTTGAAATCGCGCGGAGTGCGTTCGGAGAAACTGGCGATTTGTGTTTCGCATACGCACTCGGCACCGAAACTCAAAGGCGCGGCGGATAACATTTTCGGTCGGGACGCGACACCTGAGGAGCAGGCGCACATTGATCGGTATACGCGAGAGTTTATCGACAAGGTTTCCGCGGTGGCAATGGAGGCGTTGGATGGACGCAAGCCGGCGACGTTGTCTTGGGCGCAAGGCACGGCGGGGTTTGCTGGAAATCGTCGGACGAAAGGCGGGCCGACGGATCATGATTTGCCGGTGTTGAAGGTGACCGGGACGAACGGGGAGCTTCGCGCGTTGCTTGTCAATTATGCGTGCCATTGCACGACGTTGTCGCATGAGCCAAACCAGATTTGCGGTGATTGGGCCGGTTACGCGCAGGAGTATATCGAGCAACAGCATCCGGGAGCGATTGCGATGACGATCATGGGTTGCGGCGCGGATTCGAATCCGTTTCCGCGCGGTACGCTCGACAACGCCAAGGAACATGGACAGGAGATTTCGAAAGCTGTCGACGGGTTGCTGTCGCAATCGTTCAAACCGCTCGATGAGAAGCTTGAGTGTCGCTCGAAACGCATTGAACTCGATTTCCAGGCTTTGCCGACGCGGCAGGAGTGGGAACGTCGCACGAAGTTAACCGGGCCGAGTGATTTTCCGATCGTTTATCACGCGAACAAGAATCTGGCGCGATTGGATCGCGGTGAGAAATTGCCGACGCAACTCCCGTATCTCGTCCAGGAATGGAATTTTGGCGATGAGATGGCGATGGTGTTCTTGTGCGGTGAGGTCGTCGTTGATTATTCGTTGCGCTTAAAAGGCAATTACGACAAGTCGCGCTTGTGGGTGAACGGTTACTCGAACGAAGTGCCTTGTTACATTCCTTCGAAGCGCATCCTCAAGGAGGGCGGCTACGAAGCGGGCGGTGCGATGGTTTATTATGATCAGCCGGCCTGGTTAGCGGATTCGACTGAGGACAAGATCGTTGATGCGGTTCATTCCATTGTGCCGAAGGCGTTTACGTCGCCTTGAGTGACAGTGAGAGTGAAAAACGGGGGGCAGTCCGAAAGGCCTGTTAGTGGTCACTAATGGTCACTAATGGTCGTAAGTCGTCGCTAATGGTCGCTAATGGTCGCTAATGGTCGCTAATGGTCGAATGTCGTCAGGAATCGGCGCTGAGCAGAATTTCTATTTTGGTTACCGATGGTTACCTTTGGTTACCGATACTTACTGAATCGCGTGTATTGGACTTTCGGGCAGTGGTTTTCGCAAAACATCGCGAATTGTTGCTACAAGTAGCTACAATCAGCTACAAGTCGCAACTCGTAGCAACAACCGGCGTTGCAATCTCAACACGCGCTCTGGTGCGGGTTTTCAAAGAACAAGAGAGGACGGGATTGAATCGGGCGACCTCACACTACTGCATGATATGTAAGGAAGTAGCTACGTGTCAAATTCTAAAGTGTTTGCGAGAAACTGTTGGGGCGTTGAAACAGAAACTATTCGGGGACCTGGATGTGGGGGCGGAGTTGTTCGCGGAGGACGGTGACCAGGTCCTGGTCCATGAAGCGGTAGTCGTCGTCGATGTGGATGCAGATTATTTCTTTTCCGGCTAGTTGATCTCCGAAGCGGTCGCGGAGGCGGTCGATGTGGCGTTTTTCCATGACGAAGATTTTGTCCGCCCAACCAATGTGGCCTTCGGTGACGCGGATGCGGGCGCCTTGTTCGGTGCCGGCGGAACGGACTTCGTAGCCGGGAAAGCCTTCGTACATTTTTTCGGCGGTCAGGCTGCGCCAGCGGTTTTGGCTGCAAATAAAGAGGAGTTTTTGGGGTTCGCTCATCGGACGAGGGTAGTTAAGCACGGGTTCG
>JAQGOW010000485.1 GCA_028293405.1 Verrucomicrobiales bacterium | reverse complement strand
ATTTCTTGCACGGTTGTGCTGAATGCTGCTGGCGATGGAGGTCGCGGCGGCGATGTGGTTGATGAGGGCGTGGGTGGAAACGGAGGAGATGGCGGTAGTGGCGGCGGCGTTTTTACAACGACGAATGGAGCGGTGAGGGTTGGAAATACTTAGATGGCGTATAACCATGACGGGAATGGTGGCGTTGCCGGGGCGGGACAGGTTTATGTTTTTGATGGCACTGAGTATACGATTATTTCGTCGAATGGGGTGGCGGGGAGTCGTGGGATTGGAATGGATGCGTCGGGATCGTTCACGACCCTGGGTTTCAATTTCATTTTGTTCGGTGATGGATCCTACGGCATCACCAATGGTTTGAATTCAGACACTATTGGCTCAACGGAAAACCCGGTGTTGGCGTACCGATTGGCAATTGGCCGGTTGGCGATGAACGGCGGCCCAACGGCAACGCATGCTTTGTTCGGCTCGAGCATGCTGATCGACAAAGGAAACAGTTTTGGCGTTCGAACGGATCAACGCGGCCAGCCGAGAACGGTCAATGTTGTCGTGGCAGGAAGGCCAAATGGTGGAGATGGGACAGATATCGGCGCGTATGAGTTTAATGGCCTGATTCCTCCGTTCCCGCAACCCCCGCCACCCCCGGCATCCCCCGAGTGACGAAAACGAGAGCGTGCAACGTTGTGAACGCTTGAACGGGCGGACGTTTTGGAGCATTGGCAGACAACTGCTTAAATGCGGATTTTTTCACAGGGAAGCGGCTGAAGGCCGCGCTCCCTGCGTACCAATGTGCTGGTGTTATTTTAACTGGCTTTTATAATTGGACGACTCATCCGTTGAAACCTTGGTCTCGTTAAACCTGTCTAAACTTTTTCATGATCCGTTTGCCTTTCATTTCCTCTGCCAAAGCGGCTGCGCTGGTGGTGTTGTTGCCCTTGGCGGCGTTCGCGGCGGAGAAGGAAGGGGTGGATTTTTCGAAGCAGGTATTGCCGATCATTTCTGCAAAGTGTTTTCATTGCCACGGTCAGGATGAGCATTCGCGCAAGGCGAAGTTGCGGTTGGATGTGCGGGAGGAGGCAGTCAAGGAACGAAAGGATGGGGTGTTTGCGATTCGACCCGGGGATGTTTCCAAAAGCGAGTTGCTAAAAAGGATCACGAGCACGGATCCGGACGAGGTGATGCCGCCGACTAAAGAAGGCAAGAAGGTCGATGCGCGCGAGGCGGCGGTTTTGAAGAAGTGGATCGAGCAGGGGGCGTCGTATCAGAAGCATTGGTCCTTTGTTGCGCCCGTACGTCCGACGGTTCCGAAGGTGAAGAATAGGAAGTGGGCGCGGAATGATATTGACCGATTTGTTTTGGCGCGGCTCGAAAAGGAAGGGTTGAAGCCGTCGGCCCCAGCGGAGAAGTCAATTTTGTTGCGGCGGGTTTCGCTGGATTTAACAGGGTTGCCACCGACTGCTTCTGACTTGGAGGCGTTTCTCAAGGATAAGTCCACGAACGCTTATGAAAAGGTGGTGGACCGGTTGTTGGCGTCGCCGCGGTATGGAGAGCGTTGGGCGCGGATGTGGTTGGATATAGCGCGGTATGCGGACTCGGCGGGGTATGGGTCGGATCCGTTGCGGCTGAATATCTGGCCGTATCGCGATTGGGTGATTAAGGCGTTCAACAGCAATATGCGGTTTGATGAGTTCACGATGGAACAGCTCGCGGGGGATTTGATGGAGAATTCGACAGAGGACGAAAAGGTGGCGACGGCGTTTCATCGCAACACGATGACGAACACGGAAGGCGGCACGGAGGACGAGGAGTGGCGCGTGGCGGCGGTGAAGGATCGTTGCGATGTGACGGTGCAGGCGTGGATGGGGCTGTCGATGGGTTGTGCGCAGTGTCACACGCACAAGTTCGA
Source organism: Verrucomicrobiales bacterium (assembly GCA_028293405.1). Classification (GTDB taxonomy): domain Bacteria; phylum Verrucomicrobiota; class Verrucomicrobiia; order Limisphaerales; family Palsa-1400; genus JAICXV01. The sequence continues at coordinate 13,534 of JAQGOW010000485.1, read as the reverse complement.
TCCGATTTCGCAAAAGGAGTATTACCAGTTTTTCGCGATTTTTAATCAGACCGCCGACAGCGATAAGCCGGATGAGCGACCGACGTTGCCGCTTTATAAACCGGCGGAGCGGAAGAAAATTCAGGAGTTCGACGTGCAAATTGCCGCAAAGGAACGAGCGATTGAAGGCGCGACGCCAGAGATTCTCGCGGAATTGGCAAAGTGGGAGAAGGAACGACCGGACTCGAATATGTGGACGGTTTGGGAACCGGTGAAGTTTGACTCGGACTCGCACGATGGATTCAAAAAGCTTTCTGATAATTCGTTGCTCGCGACGAATGCGGCGCCGATGAAGGACAATTATGAGGTGACATATCGGTCGGCGGTTTCGAATGTTTCGGCGTTGCGTTTGGAAGTTTTAGCGGATGACAGTCTCCCCGCGAAAGGGCCAGGGCGGAATGCGACGGGCAACTTTTTGCTAAACCATTTTGAGGTGTCGGTGAACGGGAAGGCAGTGAAGATTGCGCGTGCAACTGCTACGTTTACGGAAATGAAGTATAGCGTGGCTGATGCGATTGAGGAGGGGTCAAAGCCGAGGAAGGGTTGGTCGGTCGATGGCAGCACGAACAAACATCAGAGTGCGGTTTTTGAATTTGCCGAGCGTTTGCCGGTGGGTGAGGTGAAGGTCAAATTGGTTCAGCAATACGGGAAGAAACAAACGATTGGGCGGTTCCGGATTTCCGGGACGACAGCGGCGACGCCGGTGATTGTTGTGCCGGAAAAGCTCGAAGTGGTTTTGGCGATCAGTGCTGAGAAACGCACGGCTGAACAGAAGGATGAGTTGGCGAAATGGTTCCGACCGTTCGTGCGCTCGATCAGTGAACAGGTGAAAGCGATCGCGGCGCTCAAGGCGGGGCGTGATGCGATTAAACCGGTGGAGGTGCCGGTGATGCAGGAGTTGCCGACGAAGGAGCGGCGCGTCAGTCATGTGTTGTTTAAGGGAAGTTATCTTGCGCCGGGTGATGAAGTTTCGGCGGGGGTGTTGTCGGCGTTTAATCCATGGCCGGCTGGTGCGCCGACGAATCGGTTAGGCGCAGCCAAGTGGTTGATGAGTCCGGAGAATCCGCTGACGGCGCGGGTGATTGCGAATCGGTTTTGGGGACAGATTTTCGGACGCGGCATTGTGGAAACGGAAGAGGATTTCGGCACGCAAGGCACGAAGCCGACGCATCCGGAATTGTTGGATTGGTTGGCGCTGGACTTGCGTGAGAACGGTTGGGACATCAAACGATATTTGAAAACGCTCGTGATGAGCGCGACGTATCAACAAAGTTCGCGAGTGACACCCGAGTTGCTGGCCAAAGATCCGCGCAATTATTTGTTGGCGCACGCGCCGCGACGGAGACTCGACGCGGAGTTCGTGCGCGACCAGGCGCTGGCTTTGAGCGGGTTGTTGAGTCCGAAGATCGGCGGTCCCAGCGTGTATCCACCGCAACCGGACAATCTCTGGCGGGCTGCGTTCAACGGAGAGCGGTCTTACCCGACGAGCACGGGTGAGGATAAATATCGTCGCGGCATTTACACTTTTTGGCGTCGCACGATTCCGCATCCGAGCATGACGACGTTCGACGCGCCGAGTCGCGAGACGTGCACGTTCCGACGTTTGCCGACGAACACGCCGTTGCAGGCGTATGTGACTTTGAATGATCCTATTTATGTGGAGGCAGCGCAATCGCTTGGCCGTCGATTGGCGAAGGTGGAAGCGGCGACTTTGCCCAAACGGATGGAATATGGTTTGAAGCTGGTGCTTTGCCGACAGCCGACCAAGCGAGAAGTTGCGGCGTTGTGCGAGTTGTATGAATCGGAAGTCGCGCACTATTCCAAAGCGAAGGATGAAGCGGTGAAGCTTTCGACAAATCCGCTCGGCCCGTTGCCCGAAGGATTGAGCCCGGCAGAAGCGGCCGCGTGGACGACGGTCGCGAATATTCTTTTGAACCTGGACGGCGTTTTGATGAAGGGTTGATATGACGAATTTTGATTTTGCCCACGGCCGCGCGTTGACGCGCCGACAATTTTTGCAGCGCGCTGGGTTCAGCATCGGCAGCATGGCGCTTGGCGGATTAATGGCGCGCGACGCGTTTGGGGCAACGAAATCTCCTTTGGCGGTCAAACATCCGATGATGCCGACGCGCGCAAAACGCATCATTTATTTGCACATGTCCGGCGCGCCGCCCTCGCTCGATTTGTTCGATTACAAACCGAAGCTGAACGAGTTGAACATGCAGCCGTGCCCGGAGTCGTTGATCGCCGGACAGAAGTTCGCGTTCATCAAGGGGACGCCGAAGTTGTTGGGGAGCCCGCATAAATTTGCGCAACACGGAAAGAGCGGCGGGTGGTTTAGTAATTTGGTGCCGAACATGGCGGGACTGGCGGATGAGATTTGCATGGTGAAATCGATGTGGACGGATCAATTCAATCATTCGCCAGCGGAGTTGTTTTTGTTCACCGGTGCGCAACGCGCCGGTAATGCGTCGATGGGTTCGTGGGTGACGTACGGGCTCGGGAGCGAGAACCAGGATTTGCCAGGGTTTGTTGTTTTGTTGAGCGGCGGCACGGATCCGACGGGCGGCAAAAGTCTTTGGGGCAGCGGATTTTTGCCGAGCGTTTATCAAGGCGTGCAATGTCGCACGTCGGGAGCGCCGATTTTGTATTCGGAAAATCCGGCGGGGATGGATCGAGAGAGTCGTCGGCGTAGCTTGGATAAGTTGCGCGAGTTGAATGAGGTCGAGGCGAAGCTTTACGGCGATCCGGAAACGCTCACGCGCATCGAGCAATATGAATTGGCGTATCGGATGCAGGTTACGGTGCCGGATGTTTTTGATATTTCGAAGGAGCCGGAATCGATTCGTGCAATGTACGGCGCGAAGCCGGGTGAGGGATCGTTTGCGAATAATTGTTTGCTGGCGCGGCGTTTGGTTGAAAAGGGCGTGCGCTTTGTGCAGTTGTTCGATTGGGGTTGGGACATGCACGGGACGGCTGCGTCGAACGACTTGGTGACCGGGTTGCCGATGAAGTGCAAGGAAGTGGACCAGGCAAGCGCGGCGCTGATCGCCGATTTGAAACAGCGCGGAATGTTGGAGGACACGCTGGTGGTTTGGGGCGGGGAATTTGGGCGCACACCGATGAATGAGGCGCGCAATGGTTCGACGTTTTTAGGGCGCGACCATCACCCGAAATGTTTCACGTTGTGGATGGCGGGCGGCGGGGTCAAGCCGGGCGTGGTGCACGGTGCGACGGACGAGTTTGGTTACAACATTGTGCAGGATAAAGTTACGGTACGCGATTTTCAGGCGACGGTGTTGCACCTGATGGGGCTGGATCCGTATCGGTTCAGTTACCCGTATTTGGGTTTGAATCAACGATTGATTGGACCGACGGATGAAGGCCAGGTCGTCAAAGCGCTGCTAGCGTGAGGCTTTTCGCAACGGCGCTAAATCCGGATCTGTTGCGAATAATTCAGCAAGTTCTTTTTTGTCGCCGATTTCGTTGGCGCGCGCCAGCCACGATTTTCCCTCGTCTATACGGCCCATTTGCACTGCGTAACACGCCATGTTGTAGCGCATCAACCATTCCTTTGGGAATCGGTCGAGAACCGGTTTGAGCACTTCGTAAGCTTCGGCGGGCTTTTGCATTTCGTGCAGCGCGTAGGCGAGATGAATCCAACCAAAGGGCGCGTTCGGATGTGTTGTGGTGGTTTCAGCGGCGGTGTCGACGGCTTTTTCCCACGCTTTGATTGCCGCGTAAATCCGCCACTGCAGGTCCATGACGATCAGATGCGATTTGAAATCGGTGACTTGATCCAGTTCAGCCTGAGCTTCGGCGGGATTGTTGAGTTCAAGCCAGCCTTGGGCGGCGTTGACGAAATGGATTTCGGGCGGCTCTAAATCTTTCACTTGAGTGGGCGGGATGATAGCCGGTGATTAAAATATCGAAATGTAAAATGCGCAAACTGGGAAATTATTTGCACGAAACGAATTGGCTTTTGTGCGCGACCCACGGTGGTTATTTTACCGGACGTAAGCAGATGAAACCCACGCCAGTGAATCCAAGCCGCACAATGACTCGCCGCGATGCCATCAAGAAAACTATTCTGTTCAGCACCAGTTTATGGGCGTTGGCCGGCGCGTCCGAGCTGCGGGCTCAAGCACCGGCGACAAAGTTTCCCGAGGGCGGACTGGACTTTTTAGCAATGGGAGATTTTGGAAGTGGCAACGCCGTGCAACGCGCGGTGGCAGCGCAAATGGCGGACTTCGCGAAAAAATTGGAGCGGCCGTTGACAGGTGTTTTTGCGATGGGAGACAATTTTTACGGTAAGCTCACGCCGGAGCGATTCGCGCCGCACTTCGAAGAAATGTATTCGAAGGAACATCTGGATTTCCCGTTTTACGCATGTCTTGGTAACCACGATTACGGTCCGTCCTATGATTCGAAGCAAGGACCGGCCAAGGCGCAGATGCAGTTGGATTACGCGAAGAATAATCCGTCGTCGCGTTGGAAAATGCCGGCGAAGTGGTATGCAGAGGAGTTTCCTGATGCAGCCAATCCTTTGCTAAAAGTTATTTTCTTGGACGGCAGCATGTTCGAAGGGGCTTTGACGCCTAAGGAAAAAATCGATCAGAAACGATTTCTCGAAGCGGAGATCGCGAAGAACACAGCGGCGAAATGGCGCTGGATTGTGTGCCACTACCCGCTATTTAGCGAGGGTGTGCACCATGACAACGCACGGCTGATTGCGGAGTGGGGTCCGCTTTTGAACAAGCACAACATTTCGCTATACGTGGCCGGGCATGATCACAATCTCCAGCACCTGCAGGTCGATGGTTACAAAAACAATTTCGTGGTGTCAGGAAGTGCTGGGGCGAGTTTGTATCCGATTAAACGCAGCGGCCGCGGCTTTGCGCAAAAGATTTCTGGGTTCGTTCATATCCACGTAGGTGCGGACAGCTTTGAGGTTCAGTATATCACCTCGACTGGTGATTGCCTTCACGCGTTCCGCAGAACGCAGGCGGGCAAGACTGACACGATTATCGCAAACGGAAACGGTAAGCGGCAAAAGGCTTAGGTTCTATCTAAGCAGTTCGCGCAAGTGGGCCGGGAGTTCGGGCGTTGCGCCGGAGACGCTACAAACGAAGGCGGCGATTTGATTTGCGGCGGCGTTGATGCGGTCCAAATCAAGTCCGCGTAAGAGACCGAGACAAAGAGCGGCGGTAAACGAATCGCCTGCGCCGATCGTGTCCGCAACCGCGACGTTGATTGAGCCGTGTTCCGACCAACGGCCTTCGTGATAGAGCAAGCTGCCATTACCGCCACGAGTTAACGCGATGACACCAAGATCGAATCGCTTCGCGATAAATTCGATTTGCGATTTTACAGCGCCGTCTACCTTGGAGAGTTTGGTGAGGATCGGCAGTTCATCGTCATTTAGTTTCAAGACGTTGGCCAGTTTCAAGGAAGTCTCGATAGTTTCGCGATCGAAATAATGTTGGCGAAGGTTGATATCGAAAATTCGCAGGGCGTTACTAGGCGCGGCCGAAACTAAAGTTTGGATCGATTCGCGTGAACTGCGAGTGCGTTGAGCGAGACTGCCGAAACAGATCGCATCAGCCGAGCGCACGGCTCCGAACGCTTCTGGAGTCGAGGCAATGTGATCCCACGCGACACTTTCGTGGATGATGTATTCCGGAACGCCATTTGCCGCGAGCGCAACAGTGACAGTTCCGGTGGGATGTGACGGATCCGTTTGCACGAGTGTATCGGGCAACTCCATTCGTTGGAGTCGTTGCCGAATTTCAGTGCCGAGATCGTCGTTGCCGACGCGAGAAACAATTTGCGCACGGGCGCCAAGTGCGTGGGCGTGCCAGGCGAAATTAGCCGGAGCGCCGCCGAGTTGACGGCCAGACGGCAATAAGTCCCACAGCACCTCGCCAAGGCCGATGATGTTGAAACTCATACTGTGTGGTTAGGGATTAGGCAGCGGCGATTCTTGATCTGCTCTATTGCCCAAAGCGCATGCTCCACGATGAGCGGTTCAGGATCCCTCGCGGCTCTTTCCAGCGCGGGTAGAACGGTTTGGTCGCCGACATTGCCTAATGCGACGCACACGTTTCTAAGAAGCCCACGGCGTTTGGTGCGCAAAATCGGAGTGCCGGCAAAACGCTGTTTGAACGCAGCGTCGTCGAGCGACAACAGGTCCAGCAAGTCAGCCTGGTCGAGATCGGCGCGCCGATGTTCGGCCATTAGCGCGCCGGTTTTGGCGAATTTGTTCCATGGACATGCCGCGAGGCAATCGTCGCAACCATAAATGCGATTGCCGATGGCGGGACGGAGTTCGAGCGGGATAGAGTCTTTGAGTTCGATGGTCAGGTAAGAAATGCAACGGCGCGCGTCTAACTGAAACGGTGCGGTGATGGCATTCGTCGGGCAGGAATCGATACAACGACGGCAACTGCCGCAGCGATTTTTTTCGGACGGGTCCGGTTCGACCCCGAGTGTGGTGATGATTTCAGCGAGGAAAAACCAATTGCCAAGCTCCCGACTGATGACGTTGGTGTGTTTGCCGATGAAGCCGATGCCGGCGCGTTGGGCGAGATCGCGTTCGAGCAAGGGCCCGGTGTCGACATACCAAAGTGATTTTGTTTCAAGGCCGCCAAGTTGATCGACGAACGCGCTTAGTTGTTTCAGACGATCGCCCATGACGTCGTGGTAATCGGCGTAACGCGCGTAACGGGCGAATTGACCGTGTTGAGGCGACGCCGTGATTTCATCGCCGTTCCAATAACTCGCTGCGACGACCAAAATTGTTTTAGCGTCGGCCAGGACTTGTTGGGGATCGACGCGCTTGTGAGCATTGCGCTCGAGGTAACCCATCGCGCCGTGGCGACCATCCTTCAACCATTGCTCAAAATGCGCGGCGTGATCCGGCGCTCGAGCTTCCGTAAAACGGCAGAGGTCGAACCCCAATTCTTTGGCGCGTTGTCGGATGGCGTCCTTCACGTTGCATTAGCTGCGGGACTTTTTTTTGCGCGCGAGATTAAATTGGTGAACGACTTGCAAGGCGACTTCGCGCGGCGAACGCAATCCAGTGTGAATCAAAACGTCGGCCTTGCGATAGGCTGGCCCGCGTTGGTCGAGCATCTGTTTTATTTTGCCAAGCGGGTCGGGCGTTTGCAGCAGCGGCCGATGCGACTGCGTGCGCACGCGTTCCCAAATCGTCTCCGCGCTAGCCCACAAACACACCACCAACGCATGTGTTTTGAGGCTCGTCAAATTGCACGGGTTCATGACTAAACCGCCACCGGTCGAAATCACCAGTTTCTGCCGCGTGGCGAGTTGCGACACAACTTGCTCTTCCAACTGGCGAAAAACGGGCTCGCCAGCTTGCGCGAAGATTTCGGTAATAGTCCGGCCCGATTGGGCTTCGATAATCGCGTCGGTGTCGACGAACTCGAATTGCATGGCTTCGGCGACAATACGGCCGACGGACGACTTGCCGGTGCCCATGAATCCCACGAGGGCGAGATTCTGGATGTGCCGGGTGTCGTTCACGCGAGCAGTTTACGGTCAATACACGAAAGTAAAAGTGAAATGACTTTTCGGGGCGGGCTCCCTAGCATCGTGGTGTGCTGGAGCAAATCGCCAAAAACATTCGCGCGCGAAAACTCGTTCGCGACGGCGAACACCTCCTCGTTGCCGTCTCGGGCGGGTTGGATTCGATGGTGTTGTTGCATGTGCTCCATTCGCTCGCCTCTGAGCACATATTGAAACTGACGGTGGTGCATTTCAATCATCGACTGCGCGGGCGTGAGAGCGATGGCGATGAAAAGTTTGTGCGTCAGGCGGCGAAACAGCTTCGGCTTCCAATTGTCGTCGACGCGGCTGATGTGAAGGCGCACGCGACCGATTCGAAGCAATCGATTGAAATGGCGGCACGCGAGTTGAGGCATGCTTTCTTCGCGCGAACGGCCAAAATACTGAAGATCAGGACAATTGCTTTGGCGCACCAGGCCGACGATCAGGTTGAGCTGTTTTTCCTGCGGCTGTTGCGTGGAGCATCGGTCGACGGTTTGGCGGGAATGCGATGGCGCAATGCTTCACCGGCGGATCGATCGGTCCAACTAGTGCGACCACTTCTGAACCTTTCCCGCATGGAACTGGAAGCGTTTGCTCGGGAGCGCAGTATTCATTGGCGCGAAGACACGAGTAATCTCAGCACCGATTTTCTGCGCAATCGCGTTCGACGTGAATTGCTTCCTTTGCTGCAAAAACGGTATCAACCGGGTTTGCGGAAAAGCATTTTGCGACTGACGGAACTGTTGCGAGCCGAGTCGGACGTCGTGGCGGATGTTACGAGGGAGGCGCTCAAGAAAGTGAGTTCCTTTGAGAAGTTGCCTGTGGCGGTGCAGCGTCGGTCGCTTCAACAACAGGTTCTCGCCTTAGGAGTAAATGCGGATTTTGAGACGACCGAAAGTTTGCGGCTGAATACGGGCAAGGTCGTAGAGTTGAATCCCACCACGAGGTTGCAACGCGATGAGAAAGGACGGGTGCAGGTCGTTACGAAATCGGCGCCACAATTTACTGCTGGCGAGTGCGGCGTGGAGCTTGAAGCCGGTGTCACGAAAGTAAAGTTCGGCGATCGTGCGTTGACCTTTCGCGTCGCGCGACAGCGAGGACGAAAGTTCGCGCCGCGCGCGAACAATGAATATTTCGACGCAGATCGTATCGGGCCAAAGATCGTCTTGCGTCATTGGCAAGCGGGCGACCGCTTTCAACCGATTGGATCAAAATCTTCGCGCAAGTTGCAGGACATGTTCGTCGATTTGAAGGTGCCGAAATCCGAACGGCACATGCGCGTGATTGCAATGACGGCTGAGGGGAAAATTTTCTGGGTCGAAGGATTGCGCATCGGCGAGAAGTTTAAACTGACGGATGAAACAACGCGCAGGCTTGTGCTTCGATGGCGGACGCGTTGAACGCTACTGGTCGGGATCGTTTTCCTTGTTTGAGAGAAAGCGGTGCAAAAGGTAAACGAAAGCTGCGACCATGGAGAGCGCACCAATTGCCAAGGCCAACCCACCGAAAATCGAGCTCATCTTTTCACGCGGCACAAAACGCAACGGATAGAAGAAACCGGTGACGCCAATGGCAATGATGACGAAGGTCGCGATTTTGCGGCCGAGTCTTGGCCCCGAATAAACGAGTATATAAAAGCACGGACCAACAATCATCGCGCCGATTGCGAGGGCCGCCGCTGTCCGCCACGTCACGGCAAATGCAAAACCACTTTGCGTCACGCGCAGGGCTTCCATCGAAGCGATGAGCACGGTGAAGCCAAGTGTCAGGCAGATCACCATAATGCGGCTGAGTCCAGGATCGAATTTGGCATCATTGGCCATCGCTGTTCGATACTGCCAATGGCGGCAGGTCGCAATGCAATTGTCAGGAAGATGAAAACCGGATACGTTGCGAATTACTTGTGGCCTCGTAGCTCAAATGGATAGAGCAGTGGTTTCCTAAACCATTGATTCCGGTTCAATTCCGGACGGGGCTACCATCCCAAAATCCTTTAATTCCAAACGGGATTTGCAAGTATCTCTCGTGTTTCAAATGCGAATCATCCCGATGCTTCGGTTATCTAAGTTGAGCGCGATCATCGGCTTTACCGTCGTGATTCTCGCCCAGAGCAGTTTTGCGGCTGCACCGTTTCTGGCGCAATCGAACCTGTTCGAGGCGCACAAAGACGGAATCGCGTTGTATCGAATTCCAGGAATCGTCGTCGCTACAAACGGTGCGGTGCTCGTTTATTGTGAGGCGCGCAAGAATAGTTCCAGTGATTGGGCGGACAGCGAGGTATGGATGCGGCGCAGCACAAATGGCGGCGTGTCCTTTGATGGACCGAAAAAAATCGCGCACGTCGGAAAGCGATTAGAACGAACTGCTATCGGGCTTGTGCGAAAAAAAGGAAGCGCCGAGGACCAAACAGTGAACAACCCGGTCGCGATCGTCGACCGTCAAACCGGTGCGATCCATTTCATATACTGCGTCAATTACGACCGGTGCTTCTACATGCGTAGCGATGACAATGGTGCGACGTTTTCACAGCCGGCCGATATCAGAGCGACGTTTGATGCGTTTCGTCCTGGATATGACAGTCGCGTCATCGCCGCCGGGCCAGGTCACGGCATCCAACTTAAAAGTGGACGGTTGCTCGCGCCGGTGTGGTTGTCGACTGGAGACAAGGGTCACTCGCCATCGGTCACTGCAACAATCTACAGCGATGATCACGGCGCGTCGTGGCATCCCGGTGACATCGCGTTGCCGAGTCGTCCCGAGTGGATGAATCCGAACGAAGCGATGGCTGTAGAGTTGGCGAACGGCAGTGTCATGCTGAACGTTCGCACCTCGGCGCTCAAGAACCGGCGTCTCGTCACAATCAGCCCTGACGGCACGACACATTGGTCAGTCGGTGTTCTGAACGAGGAGCTTGTTGAACCTGTCTGCATGGCGAGCATTGTTCGGTTGTCGCTTGCGCCGCAATCCGACAAGAACAGATTGCTTTTCTCGAATCCAGATAACTTGGAACCGGCGAAAGACGGGGATGCCCCGGGCAGTCACCGTGCGCGGAAGAATTTATCGGTGCGACTGAGCTACGACGAAGGGCGCACATGGCCGGTGAAACGCGTATTGGAACCGGGGCGCAGCGCCTACTCGGACATGGCAGTGCTCGATGACGGGACGATTCTGTGTTTTTACGAAAGGCACGACAGTTTGACTCTGGCGCGTTTTAATCTCGAATGGCTCACCAATAGGAAAGATTCACTGCACGCGCGATGAATCGCTTCGATAAAATTTGCCTATCATGTGTTGCATGTCTCGCTCTGTTGCTCGTTACCAGTTGCGCGAGTTTTGAACGCTCCACCGGCGCTGAATTAAGTTGGCAACACTTGCCTTCTATCCCCGACGCTGAAGGTTTTGCGGGAACTTTTGCCGGGGTGAGTCACGGTGCGCTAATTGCCGCGGGTGGCGCAAACATTGTCGGAGATAAGTGGAGCACGAACTTTCATAAAGTTTGGTACGATTCGGTTTTTGTTCTCGAGAACCCTCGTTCGCAATGGCGTGTCGCTGGGAAGCTGCCGCATCCGCTTGGATATGGTGTTTCGATTACAACCGACGATGGATTGATCTGCATTGGTGGCAGTGATTCAACCACGCATTATCCGGAGACGTTTCGGTTGTTGTGGACAAATGGCGCGATAAAAGTCGCGTCGCTGCCGCCATTGCCGAAGCCGTGCGCGAATTTCTGCGGCGCGAAGGTCGGTTCGACGATTTATGTAGCAGGCGGAGTGGAATCGCCTACCGCAACCAACGTAATGAAAACTTTTTGGGCGCTTGATCTGGCTGCGGAGAAGTTGAAGTGGGTTGAGCTTCCGCCATGGCCTGGGTCGGAGCGGATGTTGGCTGTGGCGGGGGTTCTACGAGGTGAGTTTTATTTGGTTAGCGGCGCGCTGCTGAAAGTCGATGCGCAGGGAAAAACCGTCCGCGAATATTTGAAGGACGCGTATGCGTTTTCTCCGGCAAACGGGTGGCGCAAAATCGTGGACGTTCCACGCGCAGTCACCGCTGCGCCTTCGCCGGCACTCTCGACTGAGCAGTTGCTGATTATGTCGGGAGATGACGGCGCGAACATCAATGTGCCGCCGGGCCCATCGCATCCCGGGTTTTCGCATGATGTGCTTGGCTACGATGTCGAACTCAACAAGTGGACCGTTGTTGCTCAGTTGCCGTTTGGTCGGGCAACAGCGCCAGTCGTTGAATGGAATGGCCATGCGGTCATACCGATGGGTGAAGTGCGGCCGCGAGAACGAACATCGGAGGTTTGGTGGGCGCAGCCGCCTCCGCGCAATGGAAAGGACCGGACGCAGTGACACGTGCGAAACTGAATCCAGCGTGGGTCGTCGTCGGATTGCTGTGGGTCGTCGCTTTGTTGAATTACCTCGATCGGTTGATGATTACGACCATGCGGGATCCAATCGTCGCGGCCATCCCGATGTCCGACGCGCAATTCGGTTTGTTGACTTCGGTTTTTCTTTGGGTTTATGGGAGTCTCAGTCCTTTGGGAGGCTTTTTAGCGGATCGCTTCAGCCGCAGCAAAGTTATCATGGCAAGTCTGCTGGTTTGGTCGGTGGTTACGTGGCTGACTGGGCATGTAAAAACATTCGACCAATTGCTTTGGACTCGTGCAGTGATGGGCGTGAGTGAGGCTTGTTATATCCCGGCGGCGCTGGCGCTGATTTCGGATTATCATCGTGGCTCGACGCGCTCCCTGGCGACTGGCCTACACATGAGCGGCGTCTATACCGGCGCGGCACTGGGTGGGATCGGCGGTTTCATCGCCGAATTGTATGGATGGCGAGTTGGGTTTTCCTTGTTTGGTGTGATTGGAATCAGTTATGCGATTGTGCTCATTTTTTGTCTTCGCGATAGCGTGACCACCGCAAGGGATTTGAAAACTGTCGACCGCGTGAAACCGTACGCTGCTGCGATCGCGTTGTTTAGTGTTGGAGGATTCTGGGTTTTGCTCGCGTTGAACGCGCTTGTTGGTGTGGCGAACTGGGGAATCAACGGTTGGCTCCCCACTTACCTGAAGGATCAGTTTCACCTCGGCCTCGGCTCCGCCGGATTGTCCGCGACAGCCTACATTCAAACAGCGTCGTTTCTCGGCGTGCTGATTGGCGGCGTGTGGGCTGATCGATGGGCTCGACGGAACGGGCGCGGTCGAATGTTTGTTCCGGCTATCGGTTATCTTATTGCTGGGCCATGCCTGTTCCTCAGTGGCAGCGTTGCGACGCTTGCCCCAGCGTTGGCCGGCTTGATCGTGTTCGGATTAGCGCGTGGATTCTTCGACGCAAATCACATGCCGATTCTGCGACAACTCACTGACGAGCGATATAGTGCTACAGGTTATGGTGTGCTGAATTTTGTTAGCTGCAGCGCTGGCGGAATAATGATCTTCGCTGGCGGCATGCTCAAAGACGCACACGTTCCTTTGAGCGTCGTTTTCCAACTCTCGGCCGCTGGCCTGGTGATCGTCGGAATTCTGCTGCTGTTCCTGAAGGGTGCGAAAACAACTCAGGCGCCTGCCGCAATTCCGTTGACCAATTTAAATCCAAAACTATGAAGCTAAAACTCAACGGCCTTATTGCCGCTCCTTTTACACCGATGCGCAAAGACCGCAGCGTGAATTTTGAAGTGATTCCGCAACAGGCGCGATTGCTTGCTGCCAACGGCGTCAGCGGCGCGTTTATTTGTGGGACAACGGGGGAAGGGTTTTCGTTGACCACGGAAGAACGGATGCGAGTGGCGGAGAGTTGGGTGAAGTCGGTCACAAAAAGCACCCATGTTATCGTGCATGTAGGGCACAACAGTATGGCGGATAGCCGGTCGCTGGCTGCGCATGCGGACCAGATTGGCGCGTCTGCGTTTGCCACCATTGGGCCAA
>JAQGOW010000429.1 GCA_028293405.1 Verrucomicrobiales bacterium | reverse complement strand
TTTTACGTGCGAGGCGTCGGGGACCTGTCGGATGAGTTTTTGCAGCTAGATGATTTGGTCCTTCGTCATCACGCGGTTGTCTTGCTCTTTTTTTCCTTCGGTGGTGCGGGTTAGGACTTCAGTCAGGTCGGCTGCGTTCGGATAGCCGACGATGAGTTTGAAAAAGAAACGGTCGAGTTGCGCTTCGGGCAGGGGATAGGTGCCTTCCTGGTCGATGGGGTTTTGCGTCGCCAACACGAAGAAAGGTTCTTCGAGTTTGCGGATGGAGCCGCCGGCGGTGACGCTTTTTTCCTGCATCGCTTCCAACATCGCAGACTGGGTCTTGGGTGTGGCGCGGTTGATTTCGTCGGCGAGGAGCAGGTGCGCGAAGATTGGGCCCTTTTGGAATTGGAACTCGCGTTTGCCGTCGGGAGTTTCCATCACGATGTTCGTGCCTAGAATGTCGGCAGGCATCAGGTCGGGCGTGAACTGGATGCGGTTGAAGGTCATGTCGAGCACTTCGCTGAGGGTGCGGACGAGCAAGGTTTTGCCCAAGCCGGGGACGCCTTCGAGGAGGACGTGGCCGCCGCCGAAGATGGCGATCAATGTGCCTTCAACGATCTCTTCGTGGCCGACGATAACTTTGCCGATTTCGGCGCGGAGGGCTTCGTAGGCGCTGCGAAATTGTGTGATTTGCTCTTCGGTGTTCATGACGCCATTCCTTATTTAACTGCAATTAGGTGCAATTAGGTGCAATCGACTGCAACTGACCCCGAATCTAACCAAAGGGTTATTAAAGGCGAGCAGAATGAAAACGATGGTCGAGAGGGAGGGGGCACCCTTCCAGGGGGTTTGACCCGTTACATCGTTACAACCCTTGTAAACATTGGGTATTTTGGCGGTTTTACCCGTTACATTTGCCGTTACAGACCCTCTGAGGAGGCGTTACAAACTCGAGGACAAGGACGAAGGACGGTTACGTCTGCTAGCGGGCGCGGACCTGGAGTTCGCGGACTTTGGCGCGAATGCGTTTGTAGTCGCTATGCTCGCGCAGGTTCTTGAGGTCGGGGTCTTGTGTCATCCACTTGAAATCGCGATACCCAAGGTTGATGGCAAGTTCGAGTGCTTCAGCAGCCAAATCGCAGTGTTGAGTGAGCGAGTAGCTGCAGGCGAGATTGTAATGGATCAGGGAATCGTCGGGTTTGAGCCGCGACAGTTTCTCATCAACGCGCAGCCCTTCGTCATGACGACCGCGACGGGTGTAATCGTCCCCCAAAATCTGCAGAGCATCTACATACCCTGGATCCCGCCGGACGACCCCCTCCATAAACTGAATTTCAAAGTCCAAATCGCGCAGTTCCTGGCGGGTAGGTTTTTTGCGCGAGCTGGCGATCTTTTTTGCCATAGTGAACGCCTGATTAAAGCGTCAGGGTATGCTCTAAGTCGATTCTTTTTTGGGTTACGGGTGCTAAATAAATATCCAATTTTCACTTGCTCAGGGGAGGGTACACGCGTGACAAGGATGTCCAAAGAGTGAGCACAAATTTTAGTTTTCACTTTCACTTTCGCAGCCGGTTTCACACCCTTTGGCGGTGAATTGTTTTGTTACAGGCGCGACCGGTTTTATCGGTGCAAATCTGGTGCACGAACTGATTGCGCGTGGGCATCGCGTGAAAGCGCTGGTGCGCAAAGGAGCCGACACACGCGCGCTCGGCAAGGTCGATTGCGAATTCGCGCAAGGTGATGTGCTGGATCGCGCGGCGCTCGAAAACGGTTTGCGTGGGTGTGATTGGTGTTTTCACGTGGCGGCGAGTTATCATCTTTGGTTGCGCGATTATGCGCCGATGTATGCCGCGAATGTCGAAGGGACGCGGACCGTTTTGGAAATTGCGGCGAAGGCCGGATGCAGCCGAATTGTTTATACCAGCACAGTTGGATGCATTGGGTTGCCGAAGGAAGTGAATGGGAAGGTGACGCCGACGGATGAAGCGACGCCGGTCAGCGGCGCGCAGATGAGCAACCATTATAAGAAGTCGAAGTGGGAAGCGGAAGTAGTGGCGCGGGAATTGGCAGCAAAGGGTTTGCCGATTGTCATCGTGAATCCGAGCGCGCCGATCGGGCCGCGTGATGTGAAGCCAACGCCGACCGGACAAGTGATTGTTGATTTTCTGAATCGCAAGATGCCGGCGTATTTGGATACCGGTTTGAATTGGGTGCATGTGCGAGATGTGGCGATTGGACACATTCTCGCGGCCGAGAGAGGGCGTGTTGGTGAGCGTTATATTTTGGGGAACATGGACGGGAATTGGACGATGAAAGAATCGTTGGAGGAACTTGCGAAGATCACCGGGTTGCCTGCTCCGAAGTTTCAAGTGCCGTATGCAGTTGCATTGACTGCGGCTTATTTCGACGAAGCCATTTCGAAAATTTCTGGTAAGCCGCCAAAAGCGCCTCTCGCTGGCGTGCGCATGGCGAAATACAAAATGTTTTTCAACCCAAGCAAAGCGGTAAAAGAACTTGGGATACCGCAAACGCCGCCACGGCAGGCATTCGTCGATGCCATCGAATGGTTTCGCGCTAACGGCTATGTCAAATAGGTAGCGCGCTGTATTTTACAGCTTTGGCGTTTACTTCGCGGAAGCACAGTGTCAGCCTGCGAGCGAAGGCGAATTTGTGGATGTTCGCCGTAATGACCGATTGCACGCCTATGCGTCGACCGACGGTTTTGCTAACGACGGTGGCCTGTTTGGCTCTTTTCGCTGCATCGCGACTCTTCGCGGGCGAGGCGATGACCTACGTCTACAACGCCCCCGAATCCGTCCACGATACACGTTACCTTTATCACTGGGAAATCCTGCGAACGGCGCTGGAAAAGACGAAGGACAAATACGGACCGTATCGAATGGTCGCTTCTGAATTGATGACAGAACGGCGGCAGGCTTTCGAATTGAAGCACGCCACGGGGAAGTTAACGGTGATGTATCTCAGCACGGTTCCGGATTTCGAAACGAACCTCATTCCCATTCGGATTCCGGTCGACAAAAATCTCGGTGGATATTGCGTGTTCCTGATTCGCAAAGAAAACGCGCCGAAGTTTCGAGGTGTGCAGACGTTGGATGATTTGCGGAAGTTTTCCTATGGACTCGGGTTGGGATGGATCGATGTCGATGTTTTGAAGTCGAATAACTTCATGGTGGTTACCGGCTCGAGTTACGAGGGGCTGTTTGAGATGACGTCGGCAGGGCGGTTTGATGTGTTTTTGCGGGCGGCGGTGGAAGTGCTGGACGAGTATCAGGAGCGAAAGGACCGGTTTGCCGATCTGGCGATTGAGGAGACGATTTGTTTGTATTATCCGCTCCCGATGTATTTTTGGTTTTCAAAAACGGAACAGGGCAGGGCACTGCAAAAACGAGCTGAGGAAGGGATGTGGATGATGATCAAGGACGGCACTTACGACAAAATTTTCAATACGTACCAACGGTGGAAAATCGAACGGCTGAGGTTGAAGGAACGAAAATTATTCAAGATTGAAAATCCTTTTCTTGGACCTGAGACGCCGTTTGAAGACAAGCGCCTTTGGTTTGATCCGCAGACTTACAAATGAGTGCTGAACGCAAAACGTCCCGAGTGGGGCCGAGTTCAATTGCTACACTGGTGATCTTTGCGCTGGTGACGGTGACGACGCTGGTGCTGGCGGGGTTTGGTGTGGTGAATTACCGGTCACAGGCGAAAACATATCGCCAAGCATTGCGCTTGCGCGTGAAGGCGGACGCGGGGCAGGTCGCGGCAGCGTTGGCGTTACCGCTGTGGAATTTTGACCGGCAACAGATGAGTCGTGTGGTGGAGAGCATGTTGAAAGAGTCGGCGCTCGTCGCAGTGAGGTTAAAGGAGGCGACGCCGAGAGATCGAGTCACGGCGTGGGTGCGGGCAGACGATGGAGCAGTGAGCCAAACGAATATTGACTTCCCGACTAACGGACTGTTCCGCGAAGTCAGGGCCGTCAAGGCGTCGCCTGACAATACACTGGGAACGGTTGAGCTCTTTGCGACCACTGAGTATTTGAAGGCTCAGCTGCGGCAGGAACTGGCGCTGACTATTGTCCGAATTGTCGTAGTCGATGTGGTGTTGTCGTTGGCTCTGTATTTAGTGTTGTGCCGATGGGTCATCAATCCTTTGAAAGCGGTGCAGAAATTCGCTGTCGCGGTGAGTTCGGGGAGCGCGAAGGATCGGGACCTCGGATCGGCAAAGTTTATTGGCGAGCTGGAATTATTGAGGGGCGCGATCGAAAAAACTGTCGGTGAATTGGAACTGCGTTACACGGAGAAGGAGAAAGCGGAATTGGCGTTACGGCGACAAGCGGCATTCGACGAGTTGATCGCCAGAGTTATGGCGCAGTATGTCAGAGCGACGGGAGAGGAAATCGATGACCAAGTGATAGCCGGTTTGAATGAGATATCACAGTTTGTCGGGGTTGAATCGGCAGTGATTATACAGGTTGCGCCGGACCGCGGCACCTGGAGTGTGACGCACGAATGGTGTGCCCCGAACGTCGGGAGCAGGATGGGAAAATTTCAGAATGTGCCGATGGGTGGATCGCCCTGGGTGGAAGATCAACTCGTGGCCGATCAACCCGTGGCAATTGGATCACGGAAGGAAATGCCGCCGCACGCAACGGAAGAGAGGAGGCGATGGGACATAGCGGGAATTCAATCGATTTTGCATGTACCGTTGCGAACACGCG
>JAQGOW010000396.1 GCA_028293405.1 Verrucomicrobiales bacterium | reverse complement strand
GCTCAAAGGACTCAACGCGACTTCGAAACTGGAAGAAGGTTTTAACGGCATCAGCTGGGCGCTGCTCATTGGTTCCGTCTCGCGCAAGCCAGGCATGGAACGCAAAGATTTGCTCGGCATCAACGGCAAGATTTTCACCGGCCAAGGCCAGGCCCTCGCGAAGCATGCGGCGAAGGACGTGCGCATTTTAGTCGTGGGCAATCCTTGCAACACGAATTGTTTGATCGCGATGCGCGCGGCGCAGGAAATTTCGCAGGACCGCTGGTTTGCCATGACGCGCCTGGATGAAAATCGCGGCAAAGCGCAGTTGGCCAAAAAGGCCGGTGCAGATATCACGACGGTTTCGAACCTCGCCATCTGGGGCAATCACAGCCCGACGATGTTCCCCGATTTTTACAACGCGAAGATTGGCGGCAAGCCAGCGATGGAAGTCATCAAGGACGAGAACTGGTTGCAGAACGATTTTGTCACGACTGTTGCGCAACGCGGCACGGCGGTTTTGAAAGCGCGCGGAGCCGGCAGCGCGGCGAGTGCGGCTAATGCGGCGATTGACTCGGTTAAGTCCATCATTCAGCCGACCCCCGCCGGCGATCGGAACAGCTTGTGCGTTCCGTCAGACGGCAGCTACGGCATCGAACCGGGAATTATCTGCTCCTACCCGACGCGCACCATTGCGGGCAAAGTTGAAATTGTTCAGGGTCTGAAGGTAAATGACTTCAGCCGCAGCAAGATCGATGCGACGGTCAAAGAATTGAAAGACGAGAAAGCGATGGCGGCGGAGTTGGGGCTCGTCAAATAATATACGGCTGCCAAGGGCACCGGGTTAGAGGTAGCGTCGTCACAATACGTCCGCTGGTTTACAAAACCGTGTTGCCGCACGCTCGCGCACAGCGCATGTTAGTCAGATGACAGCCCGGCCTTCTTCATCCTGCATCGATGGTCACCTGACACGCCGTGACTTTCTAAAAAGAACCACCATTGGAGCCGCTGCTCTCGCCAGTGGAGCAATACCGATGGCGTCGTTTGCAAAAGCGAAGCCAACATCGGAAACGCTAGTGGCGACGTTATTCAAATCACTGACGGAAGAGCAGAGGAAAAGCGTTGTTTTCCCGTTCGATCATCCGCTTCGTTCGAAGGTCGACAACAACTGGCATATCACCAAAGCCACGATCGGCGACCTGATGAATCGCGATCAGCAGGCGATGGTTCGCGAGATCTTCAACGGACTCCATAGTGCAGATTACGCAAAGCGCGTGTTTACTCAAGTTGAGCACGACGGCGGTGGGCCGGGGACTTTCAAGGATTGTTCGGTCGCGCTGTTTGGCGAACCGGGCACGGGCAAGTTTGAATTTGTTTTGACCGGAAGACATTGCACGCGTCGGTGTGATGGAGATTCGGTTGAAGGCGCGGCGTTCGGCGGGCCGATTTTCTACGGGCACGCGGCGGAAGGTTTTAACGAAAAGCGGACGCATCCTGGAAACGTTTATTGGTACCAAGCGGTTCGAGCGAATCACGTTTTTCAAATGCTCGATGGGAAACAACGCGATCTAGCGTTGCTCGGCGATCCTCGTGAGGAGATCGGCACCGAGACGGTGAAGCTCAAGGGCAAAAATGATTTACCCGAGATTCCGATCAGCGCGCTTTCACGTGATCAAAAAGCTGAAGTGCGAAAAGTCATGGCGGATTTACTCGCGCCTTTTCGCAAGGCCGATGCCGACGAAGCGATGAAGCTGATCGAGGCAAACGGTTTGGACAATGTGCACATGTCTTTCTACAAGAACATGGATATTGGCAACGACGGCGTGTGGGACGTTTGGCAATTGGAAGGGCCCGCGATGGTTTGGTATTTTCGCGGCGCGCCCCACGTGCATACGTGGGTGAATATCCGTCGCACAGCGTAAGCGACGTTTTGGCTTCCGCTGAGTTGGGTTATTTCATAGATTCGCGCCATGGTTTCGCTGGAGTCGTGCAAGCTATTCCAAGGACTGCCGGTTGCGGAGCTGGAAAGCCTGCGCCAAGTCACCCGTGAGCGCACCTACGGGATGGGTGAAACTATTTTCAAACAAGGCGCGCCCGGGGATGGCATTTACATCGTCAAAGGTGGCGAAGTTCACATTGCGGTGGTGGCCTCGTCCGGTGAATCGCGTGTCATTTCCAAACTCGGGCCCGGCGAGTTGTTCGGCGAAATGGCGGTCATTGATAGCGATCCTCGTTCGGCTTCAGCTTTGGCCGGCGAAACGACGACGGTCTATTTTGTTTCGCGCGTTGATTTGCTCGAGATGTTGAACCGCACGCCGCAATTGACGATGGGGCTGGTGCGCGAAATCAGCGGGCGCTTGCGCCATTTCAATAGCCAATACATTCGCGAGGTGCTCGATGCCGAACGGCTGGCGTTAGTTGGACGTTTTGCCAGTGCGATTGTGCATGACCTTAAAAATCCGTTGCACGTGATTAGCTTGTCGGCGGATCTAGCGGCAATGCCCGAAGCGTCATTGGAATCGCGCAACAAATCGAAGGCGCGTATCTCAAAACAGGTCGAGCGCATTACAACGATGGTCAACGAATTGCTTGAGTATGCGCGCGGTTCGAACGATGCCTCCGTGTCGATGAGCCGAATCAATTACGGGCAATTTGTTCAGCAAATCATCGAGGACATTCGTCAGGAACTCGGGCTGCGCGGCGTGACTATTCAGGTCGATGGCGCGGTGCCGCCTGTAACGGTGCAAATTAATGAGCAGCGGTTGACGCGCGTATTTTACAATTTGTTTGGCAATGCTGCGGATGCCACAGGTTCGGGTGGCCGAATTTACGTGCGCGTCAAAATGCTCGGCGATCAAGTTGTGACGGAGGTCGAAGATACCGGCGCCGGTATCGCGCCGGAGATTGCGGATAAACTGTTCCAGGCGTTTGTGACTTTTGGAAAAGCGAACGGCACCGGGCTTGGCCTGACGATTTCAAAAAAGACGATCGAAGATTGTGGCGGGAAGATCACGGTGCACAACTCGCCCAGAGGCGGCGCAGTGTTTTCGTTTACGCTGCCGATTCAACCGGATTAGCGCGTTGCGCCGAACGCCACGACGTTTTTCACTTTAGCCTTTAGCGTTTAGAACTTAGCCTTGTTTCGTGAACCGAATCCGCCTTTTGCCTGAACATGTCGCGAACCAAATCGCGGCCGGTGAAGTGGTGGAGCGTCCCGCCAGTGTCGTCAAAGAGCTCGTCGAGAATGCACTCGATGCGAAATCAACTCGCATCAGCGTCGAAATTCAGGCGGGTGGGCGCAGCCTCGTTCGCGTGAGCGACGACGGACTGGGAATGAGCCGCGATGACGCATTGCTTTGCCTCGAACGCCACGCCACCAGCAAAATCACACGCGCAGAAGATCTCAGCGCAATTTCGACGATGGGTTTTCGCGGTGAAGCTTTGCCGAGTATCGCGAGCGTCAGCCGGTTTACGCTCAACACGCGTGAACACGACGGCACGATTGAAGGCACGGAGATCGTCGTCAATGGAGGCAAGATCGTTGCGGTCAAAGCTGGTGGCGGCGCGCCCGGGACCAGCGTGGAAGTGCGACAACTTTTTTTCAATCTGCCGGCGCGTCGTAAATTTTTGCGCAGTGAAGAAACTGAATCAGCGCACATTCAACATTATCTAACGCTCGCCGCCCTGGCTTATCCGGCCGTCACTTTCGAATTCATCAAAGACGGGCGGATGATTTGGCAACTGCCCGGAGTGAAGGCGGAGGATAAAATTGCGGCTCTGCGGGAACGGTTACGCGGATTATACGGCGCGGACCAGAAACTTTTGCCGGTTACGTTCACGGGCAATCTTCCGATTGGAGCGAGCGACGAAGACAATGCTGCGGAAGAGCCAGCCGTTGATCCTGCACTGCGCGTTTGGGGAGTCATTGGTGCTCCGGGTGTTTCGCGCTCGACGCGCGATGAACAGCACGTGTTTGTTAATCGACGCCCGGTGGAAAATCGCGGGATCAATTTCGCGTTGCTCGAGGGCTATCACACCGCCTTGATGAAAGGGAAATATCCGGTGTGCGCGCTGTTCATCGAGTTGGATCCCAGTGAGGTCGACGTCAATATTCATCCGGCCAAGCGCGAGGTGAAGTTTCATCACGAACGCGCGGTGCGGCATATTGTGGCCGATGCCGTTCGCAAAGCGTTGCTCGATTTTCATACGCCGGCTGCGGTTGCTAAACCTGAGCCGAAACCTGCCCCTGCTCCGCTGAGCCTTGAGCCGCAAGCGCCAGCAGCACCGGAACACGAACCGATCGAGCTGCCGAATTTTCCAAAACTTTCCAAACCACTTCCGAACTGGCCAGCACCGCTACCGAAATCACCCGAGCCGAGCACGCTGGCGGTGGTGGCACCACCGGATCAACCAGTTGCACACCCGCACTCATCAATCCCAGTCCCATTGTTGCACGTGCCGCTGCGACTGGTGGGTGTGATCGGGAAATTGTATGTCGTGCTCGAATCTGATCGCGGGCTGGTTTTGCTTGACCAACATGCGGCGCACGAACGCATTTTGTTCGAGCAAATGTTGCAGCGCCTCGAGCATCAGGGCACCGCGCCGTCGCAACGATTGTTGTTACCGGAAACCGTTGAACTCGCCGCGCGTGACACAACGTTTTTGCGCGAGCAATTGCCGACACTCACTCGACTCGGCGTGGGGCTAAGCGAATTTGGCGAGCGCACATTCCTGCTCGATGCCCTGCCCCCGTTTGTGAAGGTGAGCGATCCGCGTCGATTTATTTTGCAGTTGGTCGATGAACTCAAATCCGTTGGCCAAGGAGTGAACACGTTGAGGCTCGGCGAACATGTCATTGCCAAAACGGTTTGCCGTCACGCTGTCAAAGCGAACGACACGCTGGCAGGCCCCGAGTTGGAAAATCTCATTGAAGATCTCCGCCACTGTCAGATGCCTTACACGTGCCCGCACGGACGACCGACGATTATCGAAATGAACTTCAAGGAATTGGAAAAGAAGTTCGGTCGGACGGTGTAGTTATTCGCGCCAGGGCTTTTGCGCCTGAAACGATTTCAAGTGCGATTCGAATTCAGGAATCGAATTGGTTTGTTTAGCGAGTCTTGCTGTGTCGATCGCGCGTTGGACAGCGTAGATCGCATAATCAAACTTGCCCGCATCTGCGTAAGATGCCGCCAGTGTGTCGAGCAGACCCGCGTCATTACCCCGCGTAATCGAGACAGCGTGCTTCGCCAGTGTAACGGCTTCATCGCCGTTGCGAATTTTGGCGTCCGAGTGAGTCGCGAGCGTCCAGGACAATGAATTCAAGGCGTCGGTCCAATGCGGTGCAAAATGGACGGCATTGCGCAAATACTGAACGGCAACAACTGGATCCTGTTTACCGCTGAGCATCGCGGTGCCGATTTGGAAATGCGCGCCGGCGATGTCGGGCTCCAATTTCAAGACTTGGACGTAGTGATTCAGTGCGTCGCCAAGCCGGTTCAATTTCACGAACGCGTCGGCGAGTCCATAATGAGCTTTCACGTTGGTGGGCTCGACCAGTAATGCGCTCTCATACTGCTGCGCCGCTTCAGCAAATTTATTTTGGCTGCCCAAAGCATACGCGTAACCACAACGCGCGGTGACGTTGTTCGGATTGCACTCGACGGCGCGCGAGAAATGCAGCATCGCTTCGTTCGTTTTCCCCTGTGCGTCGAGGAGCACGGCGAGATAATGGTGGGCAGTGGAATTGTTTGGCGCAACGTGCAGGCAATTTTCGAAAACCGCGACCGAGTTGGACCAATGTTGCACCTGAAGATGCGTCAATGGGATGCAAGCGGCTGCTAAAGCAGCCACGATGATCGGTAGCTTTGAGCGGACGGCGGCGACCTCGCACAAAAGCCACGCGAGAGCCATAAACATTCCGATGTGCGGCAAGTAAGTGAAGCGGTCGGCAAAAGCTTGCTCGCCGACTTGGGCAATGCCACTGACAGGAAACATCACGCCAACAAATAGAAACCAACCGGCAAAGACGTAGCGTTTCGAACGCGCGAATGCGAGGGCTGCAAGGCAGATCACAATCAGAACAATAGCGGACCCGGCAACTTGCGAATCGGACATGACGCTGTGCGGGTAGAGCACGCCGAGCGAAGTCGGCACGAATGTCTTTCCGATGTATTGTCCATACGCAACGACGCTTGCAGCCAGACGTGATTTGAGCGGCCAGTCCTCGAATGAGACAACCGCATTGGCGCTCTTTTGCGCATGGACGGTGATCACACTGAAAATGGCCGACAGCGCGAAGAACGGAATTTTTTCTAAAATGCTCAGTCCGAATCCGCGCACGCTGAATTGAGTTATGCGTTGCAACGGCCAGTAGTCGAGCAACACCAGCACGCAGGGCAACGTCACAAGCATTGGCTTCGACATCAACCCGAGGGCGAACAACACCAATGCAAGTCCATACCATTTCAAAGCTCCAAATCCCAAGTTCCAAGCTCCAGATAAGCTCCAAACATCAAAATTGAATCCAGATGACGGCAGATTGGATTTTGGAGCTTCTGCGTAACGGACATACGTCCAAAGGGTGAGCATGAAGAAGAACGCGCTCAGCACATCTTTGCGTTCGGAAAGCCATGTCACCGATTCGACGTGCAATGGATGCAACGCGAACAGTGTCGCCACAAATGCACACGGCCACAGGTTGTTCGCCAGTTTGCGCGTCATCCGCAGGAACAGAAAAAACAAAAGCAACGTGTTGGAAATATGCAGCAGGACGGCGGTGTAATGATGCGCGCCGGGGACAAGGCCGTAAATCTGACAGTCGAGCATGTGCGAAAGCATCGTGATCGGATGCCAGTTGCCGACGACGTTATGAGTGAAGGCCCACTTCACACTTTCCCACGAAAGGCCACTGCTCACCGCGTC
>JAQGOW010000351.1 GCA_028293405.1 Verrucomicrobiales bacterium | reverse complement strand
GGTTACGACGTCAAAGACCGTCTCAACCTGCTCGAGATGGAGCAAAAACTTTCCTACATCCACAACCGCATCGGCTTCAACTATCGCATGACCGAAATGCAATCCGCCATTGGCGTCGCCGAGCTGGATCGCATGGACAACTGGAACATGCCGCGTCGCCAGCGCAACGCGCACATCATCATCAATGCCATCAAAGATTTGCCACAGGTGAAGTTTACGCCAATCGATACGGCCGAACGTAAGAACGGCTGGTTCGTCATGGCCTTCTCGCTCGATATCGAGAACATGAAGTGCGACATCAACCACTTCGTCAAAGCCGCCGGTGCAGAAGGCGCGCCTTGCTGGAAAGTGTTCTGGCCGCAATGCCACACTGAACGCGCCTTCAAAGAGCAGAACGCCTTCGGTCGCTCTGGGTTTCCTTTCAAATCAAAGGAATACACCAATCCGAAGAGCGTTGCTTACGATGATGTGCAAATCCCGAACGCCCTCTGGCATCAGGACCATACATTCACGTGCTTTGCGTATCCGACGTACGAACCGCATCACTGCGAACAAATCGGCGCAGCATTGCGCAAAGTGATTCAGGCTTACGCAAAGTAATGAGCGAGAAAATCAAATGGGGGGTCATCGGTTGCGCGGGCATCGCGCGTCGTCGCACAATTCCGGAAGGAATCCTGCGCGCGGAAAATGCGATGCTCACCGCTGTCTACAATCCGACGCAAAGCAAAAACGCCGAAGTCGCCGCTCAGTTCAATGCGAAGGCTTGCAAGTCGATCAAGCAGTTGTTGAACAGTGATGTTGACGCGATCTACATCGCATCCCCACCTGATGTCCATTTGAAGCAAGTCATCGCCTGTGCGAAAGCCGGCAAACACGTCTTGTGCGAAAAGCCGCTCGGCATGAACGTGAAGCAGGTTGAGAAAATGGTCACTGTTTGCAAAGCAGCAAACGTCAAACTCGGCACAGCGTTGATGATGCGCTTCCATTCGCAACACCAAGCCGCGTTGCAAATGATCAAAGAAGGCAAACTCGGCAAACCAGTTCTCGGCCGCGCCCAACTTTCCTTTTGGTATCCGCCCATCGAAAACACCTGGCGTCAGGATCCAAAACGCGGCGGTGGCGGCGCGTTGATGGATGTCGGCGGTCATTGCATTGATTTGCTTGAAATGTTTTTCGGCCCGGTGCGTTCGGTGAGTTGCTACATCAACAACACCATTCACAACTACGCCACCGAAGACGCCGCCGTCACAAACTTGATGTTCGAAAACGGGGCGTTAGGAATGGTCGACACCTTCTTTTGCATCCCCGACGAAGCCAGCAAAAATGCTTTGGAACTTTACGGTTCTCTAGGCGCTATCCACGCCACCGGCACACTCGGCCAAGGCGAAGCTGGCGAAATGACTGCGACTTTGGGAAACGAAAAAGTCAAAATCACTCCAGCACCAGTAAACACCTATCGGGCCGAAATCGAAGAGTTCAGCAACGCGATCCTGCAAAACCGCGAACCCTCATGCAGTGCCGAAATCGGCCTGCGCAGCCAGAAGGTTTTGGCGGCGTGCTACAAGTCTGCCAAAACCGGCAAGTCCATCACGATCGCGTAGGTGAGCAGTTCCGACTCGTGTATTCGAAAACTCTGAATTTGCAGCACGCCCCCCTGCCCCATACATTGTGCCCATGTTCGATACTTTAAGCGGCAAGCTGCAGAACGCATTTCGCAACCTGCGCGGACTGGGAAAGATCTCGGAAGACAACGTCTCCGACTCGCTCCGCGACGTGCGCATGGCGCTGCTTGAAGCCGACGTTAATTTCAAAGTCGCACGCGATTTCATCGAACGCGTCAAAACTAAAGCGCTCGGCGTCGAAGTTGTCCAAAGCGTTCAACCCGGCCAACAGATCGTCAAAATCATCCATGACGAACTGGTCGATTTGCTCGGTTCTCAAAACGCCGCCATCAACCTTTCCGGCAATCCCGCGTGCGTGATGATGGTCGGTTTGCATGGTGCTGGTAAAACCACCTCCAGCGCAAAACTCGCGCGCCTGCTCCTCAAACAAGGCCGCACTCCCCTGCTCGTCGCCGCTGACGTCTATCGTCCGGCTGCTATGGACCAGTTGGAAACGCTCGGCAAACAGATCGACATCCCGGTGTTCGTGCGCAAAGGCGAAAAGGACGTCCTGAAGATCGCCCGCGAAGCGCTGGAAGAAGCGCGCGCTACGAATCGCAACACGCTCATTTTCGACACCGCCGGCCGTTTGCAAATCGATGAACCGCTCGTGCAAGAGCTCGTTCGTTTGCGCGACCTCGTTAAGCCACAGGAAATTCTCCTCGTGCTCGACGCGGCGACCGGCCAGGAAGCCGTCAACGTCGCAACGCATTTTGATCAAGCCCTCAACGTCACCGGTTCCATCCTGACCAAGCTCGACGGCGACGCCCGTGGCGGTGCCGCCTTGAGCATGAAGTCCGTCACCGGCAAGCCGATCAAATATGCCGGCATGGGTGAAAAAGTGGACGAGTTCGAAGCGTTCCATCCCGAGCGTATGGCCTCGCGAATCCTGGGCATGGGCGACGTCGTCAGCCTTGTCGAACGCGCGGCTGAAGCCGTCGACGAAAACGATGCCAAGCGCATGGAAGAAAAAATGCGCAAGGGCGAGTTCACGCTCGAAGATTTCTTGGACAATCTGCGCCAGATGAAAAAACTCGGGCCGCTCGAGTCCATCGTCGGCATGTTGCCCGGTGGTTCCGAAATGCTCAAAGGCCAGGACATGGGCAAAGAGGAAAAGAAATTTCGCCGCATGGAAGGGATCATCTGCGGCATGACCATCAAGGAACGGCGCACCCCGCAAATTCTCAACGCCACGCGCCGCATCCGCATCGCCAAAGGCAGCGGTGTCACTGTCGCCGAAGTCAACAACCTGCTCAATCAATTCGGTCAGATGCAGCAGATGATGAAAAAGATGGGCAAGATGCAAAAGATGATGGCAAAAATGGGCGGCGCAGTGCCCGGAATGTTTAAGAAATAATTTCTCGGAGTGCGGACGTCCTCGTCCGCAGCAACGTCGCATCGAGCACAGCTCCGAATTAAATCGGCAACCTATGCAGCCTTTCGCCGCTTTGC
Source organism: Verrucomicrobiales bacterium (assembly GCA_028293405.1). Classification (GTDB taxonomy): domain Bacteria; phylum Verrucomicrobiota; class Verrucomicrobiia; order Limisphaerales; family Palsa-1400; genus JAICXV01. The sequence goes on along the minus strand of JAQGOW010000351.1, from coordinate 2,689 downwards.
GTGGTGGGCGTGCTCCTTCTCCTTTTTGCCGCCACCCTTCTTCGCCTGATTCAAGCTCTGCTGTAGCACAGACACGAGATCGATAACTTTGGTTGGCTTCGGTCGCGCACCCTTTTCCACAGGCAACTCTTTACCACCAGCGGCGACTTTCTCCTCAATCAACTTTAACAACGCCTGCTTGTACTCGTCGTGGTATTTTTCCGGTTCCCACTTATCGGTCATGCCATTGATCAAACTCCCGGCCATTGTCATTTCCTTTTTGCCGACTTCGACTTTGTCCGGGACTGGCAATTCTTTTGTGTCAGCCAACTCATCTGGAAAATGCATCAACTCAAGGACGAGCGTGTTGCCGTTCGGTTTCACTGCCGCCAAATGCTCGCGCGTGCGAATCGAAACCTTGGCGATCCCAACCTTCCCCGATTCCTTCAGCGCGTCGCGCAACAACGCATAGGCCTTCTCGCCACCCTTTTCCGGCGCGAGATAATATGGGTCCGCGAAAAACATCGGGTCGATTTCATCAAGATTCACGAACTCGCGAATATCCACCATCTGGTTGCTCTTGATGTTGACCCGCTCAAAATCTTTGTCCGTGATAACAACGTATTGTCCCTTCTCGTATTCGTAGCCTTTGACAATGTGCTCCCACGGAACTTCCTTCTGGTCCGTCTCCGCCACGCGCTTATAACGAATCGGGCTCATGTCGCTGTCCCGCAACATGTGAAACTTCACCTCGTTCCGCCCGCGCGTGGCCGTATAGAGACCCACGGGAATATTTACGAGCCCGAAGCTAATCGCGCCTTTCCAAATCGCACGCATCTTCACCTAATGTCTTCGCATCCCTAAATTGCGCAGCCCTGAAACATTTACCGGCAAATTGCCTGACGTGGAATTGACACGCGCCAGCGAACGCACGAACATCGCGAAATGTTCGTGCCTTCCAATAAACTTCTCCGTCGTGTGTCTCTGTCTCTATTCGTCGCAACCAGTGCATTCGCTCACAACACTCTTTTGCCGCAACCGCAGCAGGTTCAATACAGCGACGGCACAATTGCGGTGAGCAAGCTCTCCATCCGCTACGCCATGAAGGCGGGAGCCGACGACAAATTCGCCGCTGACGAACTCTCGACGCGCCTGGGCCAAATCACCGGTCACGATTTCGGCTCGAAAACTCATTTCAGCCAAACAATTACTCTGCGCCGCACTGGCGAAGGCTCGGCGATTCCCACCAACAACGAAGCGGTCGGCGCACATTCGCGCGAAGCCTATACACTCATCGTAAACAAAAACGGAGCGGAGATCGCGGCGGCGACTTCAGCCGGTCTCTATTACGGTGTTCAAACACTGGTCCAGCTCGTTGAGCAATCCGGTGCAAACGCCGTCTTGCCGTTCGTAGAGATTCACGATTGGCCGACGCTCGCCTATCGCGGGATGATGGGCGATTTTAGCGAAGGCGAATTGCTGCGCGTTAGCGAAGTCGAACGCCAACTCGATACTCTCGCCCGCTACAAAGCCAACCAATACTATTTCTATTCCGAGGCGAGCATTGAGTTCGAGGGCTACGACGTCGTCAACCCGCTCGGCCGTTATTCCAAAGAGGACGTTCGCCACGTCATCGAATACGCGCGCCAACGTCACATTGATGTCATCCCTTGCATGGAGCTCTACGGGCACATGCACAATTTGTTCCGTTACGAGAAATACGCCGACCTTGGCCTGCCGCGTTACGGCGGCGAGTTCGATCCGCGCAATCCGAAGTTCTATGCGGTGCTTGATAATTGGATCGAGCAAACTGCTCAACTGTTCCCAAGCCAGTGGTATCACGTCGGGTTCGACGAACCCTGGTCGCTCGGCAAGATCGGTGTCGATCCTGGCGTTGATCCATTCAAGCGCTTCATGGACGTGCTCAACCACATCTCCGAAAAAGCGCAGTCGCACGGCAAACGCGTTCTCTTCTGGGCCGACATCAACGAAGGCGCGAGCACTTTATCCAAACATCCCGAGCTGATTAAGAAAATCCCGAACGGCGCCATCGCTTGTCCGTGGGTCTACGATCCGCACGACGATTACACGCCTTGGGTCGAGCCGCTCGCCAAAGTCAACGTCCCGACAATGGTCGGCCCCGGCGTTTGGGCGTGGAACGAAATCTTCCCTGATTTCCACAAAACGTTTTTCAACATCAACGAACTCATCGCCGTCGGCCGCAAATTCAACACGCTCGGCGTCATCAACACGACTTGGACCGACAGCCGCCAAACCATTTACCGCCTGCAACTGCCGGGCATTGCGTTCGGCGCCGCCGCTTCGTGGCAAGCTGATCGCGTCAACACCAACACGTTTTTCGCGGCTTATTGCGCCAACACCTATCCACCGAACGTCGCGGCTGATGTCGCGCCCGCGCTGGAGGATCTTTCGACCGTCGAACAAATCTTCGAGAAAGTTCTAGCCAACACTTCGCAAGCCGCGTTCTGGGCCGATCCGCTCGCTGCTGGCCAACTCAAAAAGATCCAGGCTGGCGAAAAGGAGTTGCGTCGCGCCCGGTTATTGGCGGAGGACGCGCAGGAACGTCTCCAACGCGCCATGCGCGCTTCAAGTGATCCCACGCTGCGTTCCTATCTCGTCGCCGCGCGCATGTGCGATTACCTCGGGATGAAATGTCTCTACGCTCTCGAATGGTCGGACTACTTCAAAC
>JAQGOW010000341.1 GCA_028293405.1 Verrucomicrobiales bacterium | reverse complement strand
GTCGAGCGAGAGTTGCACGCGAGAATGGAACGCGGAGGTTTCCACTCCGGCATCGGTCACGCGCATGAGAACGTTGAGTTCCGTCCCAAAAGTTCCCGCACCGAGTGTGGTGATGGCCGAGTTCAAGTCAGCAACGAGGCCGGATGCGGTCGTATCAATGCGTTTGCCGATGAGGTATTTGGTCATCGTGCTGTTGGTGCGATAAATTTGAAAACCGAACGCCCAACTGAAGGCATCGCTTTCAATTGTTCCAAGGGCGAACGAGCAGCGTTGATTGTCTGAGGAAGCGTTTTTGATGCTGATAGCAATGTCGTATACCACCGGAGTTGTCGGCGTGGCTGCGGCGGTGCCGAGAGCGGTGGAATAATCGAAGGAGGTTGGGCCATCGGCGGAAAGGACGAAGCGACCGGCATTGGCGGCGGCGTCCACCTGGGCTTTGCTGGAAGTGATGGTGTAGGCGGTCGTGGCTTTGGTGCCGGTGTTAATGTAACGAAGGTTCGCGGTCGTGGAGCCGGTAAGACGAGTGGTTGGGGGATTGATGCCTCGATTGATGCCGGTGTTGAGCGCGAATCCAGAGCCGGATCCAGTCACGTTGTAATTGTCGCTGACGATGACCGTCGCGCCTTGGGTCAGGCAGCAGGCGAAAGCGCCGAGGACGGACAACAGCGTTTGTATGCGGAATGTTCTCATATGCGTATAACGGCTTGCGCCGTGTAAAACTGGCAAACTGCGATTGAGCCGATCGAGTCGACACGACAGGTCAAACCTGCAGTGAGTTGCTTGGGGACTGCCCATTAGAATCAAAAACACGTTGATTTGACAAGCCCCCGCAATTGAGGGTGCGTGTTTGTCCGAACGCGACGTGAGGTGATTTGCGCGGATTATTGGGTTCTTGCGCCAGTGCGGCGCGTTTGCGACAGTAAGGCAGTAGTTAAGGCCGGAGTGGCGAAATGGCAGACGCACAGGACTTAAAATCCTGGGACCATAAAAAGTCGTGCGGGTTCGAGTCCCGCCTCCGGCACCATCGTTGCGATTACGCGAACAAATCCATCACGGGTTTACCCAAACCGTCGCGCGTCGTATAAAATGGCCGTTTTTCAATTTCGTAGGAAAGCTTCGGCGAGATTCCCATCGCGCGATAAATGCTCGCGTGCAGGTCTTCGATGACGACGCGGTCTTTGATCGTTTTACACGGACGCTCGTCGGCGGTGAGGCCGTGTAGGTGGCCGCGTTTCATACCGCCACCGAACATCAACACGGAACCTGCATCGGTGAAGTGGCGGTGCATACCGTAAAACTTCATGTCCTCGATCTTGTCGGGTTGAGCCACCTGTCCTTTGACCTGTTTGTCGGGCTTGCCTTCGATGAGGGCGTCGCGACTGAACTCGCTGGCCAACACGATCAACGTGCGATTGAGCAGGCCGCGTTCGTCGAGGTCGCGCACGAGTTGAGCAATCGGCGCGTCGATCATCTTTTTCAAATCGGCCATGCGCGTGTGGCCGTTTTCGTGCGTATCCCAATATTGAAACGGGATGTATTCTGTGGTGACTTCGATGAAGCGCGCGCCTTCTTCGACTAAACGCCGCGCCAGCAAACATCCCTGACCGAAGCGACCGGTGTTGTATTTGTCGTAACTTGCCTTCGGCTCGAGCGTGAGGTCGAATGCCTTCGCTGCCGATGAACTGAGCAATCGATGCGCGTTATCCATCGAGCGGATCAATGATTGCTTTTGAAAATCGCTGCCGAATTGTCCAATCGGACTTTTCTCGACGAGTTTTTTGTAAAACTTGTCGCGACTTTCAAAACGCGACGGACTCATGCCTTCTGGTGGCCGAACGCTCTTGACGGCTTCGTCGGGGTTCGCGATCAAGAACGGGCCATTTTCGCTGCCGAGAAAACCGGCGGTGTGAAACGCTTTCAGTTCCTCTCCTTCGCCTAAATCGAACCGTTGACCGATATCGATGAACGCGGGCATCGCAGGATTTTTGGGCCCGAGCGTGCGCGCGATCACCGAACCGATGTGCGGCGCAGCGACGGTTTGCGGCGGTGCGTAGCCGGTGTGCCATTGGTACTGATGGCGCGAGTGCAAAATGAACCCGAGGTCGCCTGCGGTGTACGAACGTATTAACGTTCCGCGGTCCATGACGCTGGCGAGATTTTCGAGACCTTGCGAAAACTTGATGTGATCAACCTTCGTATCGATCTGCGGGAACGTGCTCAGCATTTTCTGCGTCGACATTCCTTTTTCGTAGGGCGCGTAACGTTTCGGGTCGAACGTCTCAGTATGGGCCATGCCGCCGCCCATCCAGAGCACGATGACGCAATCGGCCGTCGGCGTAATTTTCTCTGCTTCCGCGGCGAAAATGGGACGCGCGTAGCCCGCAGCCAACGCTCCGAGCGTCGCCGCACTTGCCGTTTTCACGAAATCTCTGCGACTAAACTGTTTCATATTCACTCCGAAATTCTATGTCGCCAGTACGCTGGCCGCCGTTTTGGATGAACCACCGCAAGAATCCGAATCTGCGAAGGTTTATCCAGGTAGTAAACTCGAAACCAAAATCTCTTGACGCGCCAGCTACGAACGCCATCTTCGTCGGCCCGCTGTCGTTGCGGATCCGACTGCGCTTGGCTAATGGCAGATAAAATTTCATCGATGAAATCAGCCCCCAATCCGGGCACTTTCTTGTCGTAATAGCGCGCGGCGTTGAACAGTTCTGCCCGCGCCTTCGGATGGTAGGTTATTTCTTTTTCCATCCAAATTCGCTTCGCGCTTGTTCCATAACTTCTTTATGGCTTTTCCAACTCGCATCAGGCTCGTCGCGCAGACGGCTTTTCAGCTCCCTACGTAAGTCTTCTTCGCTCCACGAAGTGAGTTCGTCGTGTTCGATGCTGGCCCAAAGATTTTGGGCCAGCGCAATGCGCTCCGGCTCGGGCAGCGCCAACGCTTTCTCGGTCAGGTCGTTCAATGCGCTCATAAATTAATAAATCAACTGAAACTCGGGTAACATCACCATAGCCCACAGCAAATCTTCCACACCTTCGTTTGTTGGTCTGTTGCCGATTGTTTCCTCCGCCATTTGCAATTCCGCGCGGGCGGGTTTGCGTCCGAGCGCCTGTTCGTAAACATTGGCAATCAACTGACGCGAATTGTTTGTTTTCGCGACCATGTCGGCGGCGCCGCGTTTCAAAATTTTCGACAGAGTGTCACCGTTGGTCAGTTCCAAGGCTTGTAGCGTTGTTGCTTCTGATGACCGAACAGTCACGACTTGCTCACGGTTTGGACGGCCTAATGCAACCATCAACGGATCGGCCGCGACCAACGATGCCCGCACCTTGCCGTCGTAGGCTGCAGCTAGTTTTCCAGCGAGATATTTTTTGGCAACGCGCCAAGGCTCCATGTTCATCGGGCCGAGTTCAGCGGCCTTTTGCCAATCTGTCGCTGCGAATTTCGGCTGTTCCCAACCGGTCACTTGTTTGTTCGCCTGCACCCAGGTTTGGTCAGTAACGACGTCGAACGATCGTTGCTTGCCTTTGTCCGTCGCGCGGATGCGCGCATAAAATAACAGGCCCGCGGGATTGGCTGCGGCGACATTCGGTTTGTCGCGTTTGGGCAATGAATTGTCCGCGAGATGATTGATGGCCTCGATCGCGATGGTGTTTTCGCCGACATGCAAATAACGCGCGATGTTGAACCGATACGCTTCTTTGAACTCTTTGCCCGACCCCACTTTTTTGCCGTTGATCCACAGCGAAAAACTGTTGTCGCACACCACCAGCGATAGCGCGTCGAGGTCGCGTTTCGACGACACGGTAAATGTCTTCCGAAAATAGACATACTCGGCGGGTGCCGCTTTATCGGCGTCTTTTTTGTTCCAAATAAATTTGAGCGACGCAGGCATGGCAAATTGGTTGGCGGCAGCTTCGTTGGGGGTCACATCTGCTACAGGGGCGGCGTAACCAACGCCCGTCAAACTCGTCAGCGCATCACGAAATTCTTCCGCGCTCATGCGGCGCACCGACGGCCCACGGAACACATAATCCTTCGCGTTCTCGCCGTAATCCTGCGCCGGCAACTGATACGCCTCCGACGTGAGAATTTGCGCGATAGCGTGTTTGACGTCGAAGCCGTGCGCCACCAAATCTTCCGCAAGCCAATCCAACACGTCCTGGTTCCACGCGACCTGGTCCATGTCATCCACGGGCTCGATCAATCCCCGCCCGATGAATTTCTGCCACAACCGATTCACCATGGTTCGCGTCAAACGGCCATCGCTTTTGCCGGTGACAATTTTGGCGAGCGCAGCCAACCGCACCTCGCGATTGGTCGTTGCTGGAATCGTGCCCAGTTCTGGAAACAAAAACTTCGTCTCAGCTTTTTTGCCCGTCGGCTTGTCGCATTGCGCGATCTCCAGCGCTTCGTCGCTATATATATTAGCGAGGCCGTAACTGTCGGCGAGTTGCCAATCGTTGATGAAACTGTCGTGGCACGACGCGCACTTGAGATTGATCCCCATGAACACCTGCGAAATATTTTGCGCCGTTTGCATTTGCGGAATCTGGCTCGCATTCACCACGCCGCGCCAAACGATGCCTTTCGCAAAACCCTCCGACTCGTCGTTCGGATGAATCAGCTCGCCAACGAATTGGTCGAACGGCTTGTTCGTGCTCAACGAGCTGTAGAGCCACTTGGTGATTTGTTTGCGACCGCCGTCGATATACCCCGTGCCCTTGTAATCGTTGCGCAGAAGATCGTTCCAGAACGTGAGCCAGTTCTGCGCGTATTCTTCGTCGTTCCCGAGCAAGCGTTGCACGAGCTGCTCGCGCTTGTCGGAATGTTTGTCGGCGACAAACGACTCGAGTTCATTCGGCGTGGGCAACAAACCGATCGTATCCAAATAAACTCGACGCGCATACACGCGATCGCTCACAGGCTTGCCCGGATTCACTTTGTGCGCCGCGTAATACGGAGCCATCAACCGATCGATCGGATTCGCGGCTTTGCCCGCCGGAACTTCCGGCAAGCGCGGCGTCAAATTTTTCGAAGCAACTTTCCCAAACGTCACGTCGGCATCCCAAGTCGCGCCTTGATCAATCCACGCGCGCAACACGCCGACTTGCGCCGCCGTTAACTTCGTCCCTTTCTTCGGCATGACGCTATCGGGGTCCACGCCCGCAACCAGCGCAATCAAATCGCTCTCGCCACTTTTGCCCGGAACGATCGAAGGGCCCGAATCGCCACCCTTCAACAGCGTTTCGCGCGAGTCGATTTGCAGTCCACCTTTGGAGCGACCACGCCCGTGACAGCGAATGCAACTCGCTTCGAAAATCGGCTTAACCTCGTTCTTGAAATTGATCGGATGCGTCGCGGGCGGGGGCAGTTGCTTGATTTGGTCGGGCGTGAGCTTGGCGAACAAGGCGACCGGCAAAACTAACGCGGACAAAACTGTGGCAACAATTTTCATCAGGAGCATTCGAGCATATCAAATTTAGACGCGAAAGCACACCCGTTTGTTTAACCTATTTTTGACTACGCGTTCGCTCGAGAACCGCCAAGCGTCTTGGACTGCAGCAACCCTCTGCCGCTTTGAAATTGCGATGGAACCACCAGACAACCCGCCCCCTCAAAACGGACTACCCTGTTAACTTGAAACTACTTGAGCTCAAACTCCACCATGACCGGACGATGGTCCGACGCTTCCGTGTCCGGAACCCACGCCCGCACCGGAGTGATGGTCGCGTGCGACACCCATTGATAATCGATGCGTCGATCCGGTTTATCTGCGGGGAAACTGTAGCCGGCATCCTTGGATGCAAGCAGCCACGCATCATCCAAAATTGCCGCCATCGCTTGGTGCGTTGAGCTCTTTGGAGTTGAATTGAAATCTCCGCAAATAATGATCGGCAATTCGCGATGTGCCGTCACCAGCTGCGCAAGTTCGCCGACGTTTTTCAACCGCTCCGCGTCGCCTGGACGAAAGTCGACGTGCGTATCCACGAAGTAGAGGTGTCGGCCATGCACATCGAGCGTGACCTGCAAAGCGCCGCGTTGTTCGTTCGTGTATAACATCTGGTAATGCAGGTTCGTGCGCTTCAGCACGGGGAACCGCGTCAGAATGGCGTTGCCGTATTCGCCACCTTGAAAATGGAAATTGTTGCTGAACACGCCGGTCATCCCGGTGAGTTTGGCCATTTCGGCAGTCAGGTCGCGACCAGCAGTGCGTTTCACGCCTTTGTCCACTTCCTGCAACGCGACAATATCCGCCTTTTCCTTTTTGATCAGCGCTGCAATGCGCGGCAGGTCCACTTTGTGATCGAGCCCTTCGCCATGATGAATGTTGTAAGTCATCACGCGAAACGTCTCCGCCGCATAAGCATTAATGGAGAGCGCCACAACCAATCCGAGAAACAATAGATATCGTTTAGCCACAGATGAAACACAGATGAAACACGAGTAAGTTCAAGAGAAATCTGTGTTCAACCCGTGTTTCATCAGTGGCTACAACAATCTTCACGCAAAAATTTCCCGCACAACCCGCGCCTGCTCCACGCCCGTTAACTTTTGGTTCAGCCCCTGAAACTTGAACGTGAGCTTCTCGTGATCGAGCCCCATCGCAGCCAAGATCGTCGCATGAAAATCGCGCACGTGAACTTTATTCACCACAGCCTTCTCGCCGATTTCATCCGTCGCGCCATAATGGAACCCGCCCTTTACACCTCCGCCGGCCATCCAAACCGTGAACGCGTGTGGATTATGATCACGTCCCGGCTTGTCGCCTTTTTGTGACACGGGCAAGCGTCCAAACTCACCGCCCCAAATCACGAGGGTGTCTTCGAGCAACCCGCGCTGTTCCAAATCGGCGAGCAACGCGGCAATCGGTTGGTCCGTCTCTTGCGCAAATCCGCGATGATTCCCGATCAGGTCCGCGTGACAATCCCAACTCATCTGGTTGTCCATGCCGCCGGAATAAATCTGCACGAACCGCACGCCGCGTTCGACCAGCCGCCGGGCCATTAAACATTGACCCGCGAAATGCTTGCAGTGCTTCTGGTCGAGCCCGTAAAGCTGCTTGATATGCTCCGGTTCCTTGCCGATATCGAACGCTTCCGGCGCTGCCGTTTGCATGCGATAAGCGAGTTCGAAACTTTGAATGCGCGCGTTGAGTTCGCTCGGAATCGCTGAGTCGCGCAACGAATCCCGATTCAGTTTTGCGAGCAAGTCCAGCTGCGCCCGTTGTCGTCCGTTGGTGATGAGCGGCTTCAAATTATCGATCGCCTCACCTTGCGGGCGCAGCCAGGTGCCTTGATAAGCGGTCGGCAGAAATCCCGCGCCCCAATTCAGCGCGTTACCTTTTGGCAACCCGCGATTCAACGGATCACTCATCACCAGAAAGCTCGGCAAATTTTGACTTTCACACCCGAGCCCATACGTCACCCACGAGCCGACGCACGGATAACCCATGCGCGTCACACCCGTGTTCATGAGAAAGAGAGCAGGGGAATGATTGTTCGACTGCGTCCAGCACGAGTGAATGAACGACATTTTGTCGACGTGCTGCGAGATTTTCGGAAACAGGTCGCTGACCCAGGTGCCGCTCTGGCCGTGTTGCCGCCATTCAAACGGCGACTTCATTAAAGGCCCAACTGCATCTTGAAAAAAACCGGTTTTATTATCGAACCCGTCCAGCTTCTTGCCATCGACCTTTGCGAGGTGCGGCTTGTAATCGAACGTATCAACCTGCGATGGCCCGCCATTCATGAAAAGCCAGATGACCGACTTCGCCCGAGGCACAAAATTTGGGACCTTCGGCGTCATCGGATTGACCGTTGCGCCACGAGCGCCGATTCCACCAAGCATGCTCCCAAGCGCCAACCACGCCAGCCCGCCACCCGCGCGCTGCAACATGTCGCGCCGGGACATTGGAGTTTGGAAGCCGTGTGGGGTCATAGTTCAATTCTCATAAACAAACTCATTCAACCCAAACAACACCTGGCAAAAATCCGTTGCAGCCAATCTTGAGGCGTTCCCAGACGTCTT